>NZ_PNCO02000001.1:600000-862500 GCF_005886105.2 Pseudoalteromonas galatheae | reverse complement strand
TAGCTAATCCCACTTGGGCCAATCTAAAGGCGAGAGCCGAAGCCCCCTTTGGTCCGTAGACATTATGCGGTATTAGCCATCGTTTCCAATGGTTGTCCCCCACCTCAAGGCATGTTCCCAAGCATTACTCACCCGTCCGCCGCTCGTCATCTTCTAGCAAGCTAGAAATGTTACCGCTCGACTTGCATGTGTTAGGCCTGCCGCCAGCGTTCAATCTGAGCCATGATCAAACTCTTCAATTAAAAGTTTTTTGAAACCTAAGTTTCATGCTCATTGAATTCTGATTTTGATACCTTTCGGTATCGAATTGACTGTGCTGAATAAACTATGTTTATTCTGTTGGTCACTCAGTTCAATTGAGACTCTAAATTTGTTTGCGTCATCTAGCGAACTAGAATCTGCTGTTAGAACTCAATCTGTACGAGTGCCCACACAGATGATTGCTTCATATTTTTAAAGAACATTTCGAAACATTTCGTTGTTTCGAGGGATGTGCATTCTAAGCATTCCCGATTTTTTGTCAACACTTAATTTTGAATTTCTTGAGAAGTTTTCAAAGCTAAGTTTTACTCGACTACCAACTCGTTGGCTCATTGCTTTTCAGCGCTGCTCCCCGTGTCGGTGGATGCGCATTATAGGGAGATCCGATTTTAGTGCAACCCTTTTTTCATTAAAACTTATAAAAAAGGTTTGTTCGAACAGAAAACACACAAAACCGCTTAA
Source organism: Pseudoalteromonas galatheae (assembly GCF_005886105.2). Taxonomy (NCBI): domain Bacteria; kingdom Pseudomonadati; phylum Pseudomonadota; class Gammaproteobacteria; order Alteromonadales; family Pseudoalteromonadaceae; genus Pseudoalteromonas; species Pseudoalteromonas galatheae. The sequence goes on along the minus strand of NZ_PNCO02000001.1, from coordinate 861,777 downwards.
AAACCACATTAATGCAATATTTTCTTCATAAAACTGTCACCAGTTTTCGCGAAGGGATCATAAGTATTGATCAAATTTGGGAGGATGCAAGATACAGTTGAAGAAATTTTCACCTGTATCTTGATATTCAACTATCTATTCTTTTAGTAAAGAAGACTATATAGCTTTCGTCGATATGCTGAAGCAACACTATCGCCATCAGGCAGCGAAGCGATAATATCTAAAAATCCCTTTTTGGCTTCACCGTAGTTCATGTCTTTCTTAAGCACCATAAGTAGGCTTGCCAATGCCTCTTCTTTTTTACCCACATCTAACTGAGCTTGGGCTAGCTGACAACGTAAGTCTAATGAATCAGGCTCAGCTTCGACCGCTTGCTCTAGACGCTTTACCTCTGGTGAATCTTGTGCAGCCGCAGCTTGCGCCAATTTAGCGACTAAATTGTGGTAATACGGGTCTCGCTGTTCTTCATTTACAGAATCTAATAACGCTTGAGCTTCATCAAATTTTTGAATTTGCATACAGATATCCGCAAACACCAACTTAACCCGAGTATTACTACTGTCGATGTCGTATGCCTTCTTCGCATAACCAAAGGCATTATTTAGGTCGCCGCTTGCGAGGAATTGCTTCGCTTGATCAAGTAAAATAACTTCAGGTGATGGTAAATGCTCAGACAGAGCTTCTTTAATTTCTTCTTCTGTTTTTGCCCCTGCCAGCATATCTACCGGCGCACCACCTTTTAAAATCACAATCGTTGGCAAAGCTTGTAAACCAATTTGCTGAGCGAGTTGAGATGCCAGAGCTTGTTGGACATCACAGTCGATAACACCTATGGTTATGTGCTCACTATAAGCGGCCGCGATCCCTTCCAATATTTGGTCTTGCTGAACACATTCAGGGTTTTGATTGCTATAAAAGGTTAGTAATAACACTTTCTCTGGATTTGGATCGGTTATTACTTGCTGAATGTTTTCAGGAGTTAGTTGGATTTTATTGCTCATATTCTATTTTCTGTCTGAGTAATTAATATGGTTGATATAGTGACACTATCTGGATTTACAACCAAGCCAAGAAAACAATTATGCAGAGCTTGGCTTTCTCTTTCGAGTAAACTTCCCCTTTCTTGCCCCGCGTTTTTTAAATGCAGGTACAGGAACACCTTTCAGTGCATTCGTATTGATAGACTGAGCGCTGTCAATAAATCCACCTAACTCATCACAAAGCGGTTGCATAAATTGATTATACGACGTTTCCTTATTGGCGATCTTTCCGAGCAATGACTCCCAGAGCGCAGTTCTGTCTGGTAATGAAAGTGACTCAGGTAGGGTTTGAATAAATGCCTTTCCCAGCCCAGTAGAATATATTGTCTTGCCTTCTCTTCTAAGAAACTGCCGCCTAAACAAAAGCTCAATAATTCCGGCCCGCGTCGCCTCAGTGCCAAGCCCGTCAGTGTCTTTCAATACCTTTTTGATAGATTGATCGGAAACAAACCGTGCAATACCTGTCATCGCACCTAATAAGGTGGCTTCAGTATAATGCTTTGGCGGCTGAGTTTGTTTTTCTTTAACTTCACCTTTCTCGCACAAAAGTTGCTCTCCCACCTCTAATTCCGGCAATAGGCTTTCTTTTTCTACCTCTTGGCCTTTAAACAGTACCTTGAATCCTTGATCTGTTATTTGCTTCGCTTGTGCTTTGAATTGGCCACCACTTATCTCCAACTCGACTTTGGTTTCATTGTAGCGATAGGGGTGGAAGAATTGCGCGAGGTACTGTACAGAGATGAGTTGATAGACCTGCAACTCTCTATGCCCAAGCTGAGCACTGCGAAGCTTTTTAGTGGTTGGAATGATAGCGTGATGCGCTTCTACCTTTTTATCATTCCAACACGCTCCTTTTAAATTCATGTCAGCTAACTTAATAAACTTACTTTCTATTCCCTGATTGTGCTTAGCAGCCGCAATGACTTGCTCTCTTTCAACAAAATGTTCTTGTGGTAGATAACGGTTATCTGATCTAGGGTAAGTGATCAGTTTATGTTTCTCATAGAGTGCCTGACAAATATCCAACACTTGCTGAGCCGATAAACCGTAGCGCTTATTTGCGTCAATCTGCAAAGAAGAGAGGTTATAGGGTAGCGGCGGATTTATCTTTTTTGGTTTCGTTTCAACCTTAGTTATTGTTGCTTGCTTTTGACTGATCCGATCCGCAACGTTTTCGGCTAAGGCCTTAACCAGAACACGCCCATCTTCGTCCATATAGGGCTTACACGCTTCACTTGGTACCCACTTAGCTTCAAAAACTCCCCAATGTGGTTTATTGATGTGTGCAATCACCTCATAAAATGGTTTAGATACAAAGTTCTCTATTTCTAAATCCCTTCTAACAACCAAGCCAAGTACGGGAGTTTGCACTCTACCAACCGACAAAACAGTATTCACTCCCGCTTTTTGCCCTGCCAACGTAAATGCTCTGGTTAAATTCATACCAAAAAGCCAATCCGCTCTAGCTCTTGCAAGCGCAGATACACTTAAAGGAACAAACTCTTGATTAGGCCGTGTCGAAGCCAATGCCTTTTTCACAGCTTGCGGGTTCAAATCACTGATCAACAAGCGTCGGATCGTTGCTCTTTTTCGGTCTGGCAAGTTTACGAATTGAAATACTTCGTCCACGAGCAATTGTCCTTCTCTATCAGGATCTCCAGCATGGTAGATTTCATCAGCTTTTGTGAGTAACTTTTTTAGAGTGCTAAGCTGCTTTTTTGTTTTTGGCTTAGCTTTGAACTGCCACTGAGTAGGCATGATTGGTAAATCTTGAAACTGCCATTTTTTGTATTTGGCATCGTAGTCTTCAGGTTCAGCTTGTTCCAACAGGTGACCTATACACCAAGAAACCACATCGCCATTCGCAACTTCTATATAACCATCTTGTTTTTTATGTGGTTTTGGTAAGACATCGGCGATTGCTCGACCTAAAGAGGGTTTTTCTGCGATATAGAGTTTCATGATTAGCTTAACTGTATATAGATACAGTTATCATAGTGAATTTTGACGAAAAACGCCATAGCTGCAAAGAGACTGTCTCCAGTCTCTTTGCAAACCAGCAAACTTACGTTCTTAATAAATTAAGTTGCTTATGCTTTTGTTCGACTATCTGCGTCATAGAACTGGCCGCTTGCTCAACCTCATCTGCGAACTTCGAAAGCTCAGCAGCAGCATCTGAAATGCCCGTCGTATTTGTATTAATTTCTTCGGTCACCATACTTTGCTCTTCCGCCGCCGTAGCAATTTGTGTTACTTCATTAGAAATGCTTGTCAACTCAGCTACTAGCGTGCTCATTAACCTAGCTGATTCTTGGCAATAACTCACTGCATCTTCGCCTAGCTGTACAGAGCTCTCAATGATCCGGCCTGAGTTCGCGACTTCACTCTGTAGGTTATCTATTAGTTTACTAATGTCGTCCGTCGATGCTTGTGTTTTTGACGCCAAAGCTCGAACTTCATCTGCAACAACCGCAAAACCACGTCCTTGCTCCCCTGCCCTTGCAGCTTCAATTGCCGCGTTTAAGGCCAGTAAGTTAGTTTGTTCTGCTATGGCTCTGATCACCTCCAGTATTTTGGAAATATCATCACTGCGTTCTGATACCTTCACCACTGCTTGTTTTGCATCAATGACTTGATCCGCCATTGATTGCACCGTTTCGGTCGTTTTAATGATGCTTTGTTCACTTTGCTGAACTTGATCAGCGGCTTGATTCGTACTTGCCGCCGCTTTTTCAGACGCCCGAGCCACCTCGGAGGCCGTCGCACTGAGCTCGTTAATTGCGGTTACTACGCTGTCTATCTCTAGATGCTGATTGGCAACTTTGTTTTTGATGTTAATTGCGGCTTCAGTTGTTCGATGTGACTGCTCGTAGGAAGATTCAGCAAGGCCTTTGAGGTCATCAATCATCTTGCGCAGTTTATCAGTAAAGCGATTAAAACCATGTGCCAAGGCAATTAACTCTGCATGATGACTCACTTCTAGCTCATGCGTTAAATCACCTTCGCTAGACGCTAAGTTCTCGACTCGTTCCTGAATATGCGTAAGCGGGCCAATAATTGTGTTCACTAATACTACCGCAATGGCAATGCCTATAACCGCAATAACAACTCCAATGGTAAGCATCCAACGACCAACAGAATCTGTCGACTCCTCAAGCTGACTTTGCAGGGTGGTTGCAGAGCTAAGTGCAATTGCCTTAGGAAGCTCAATTACAAGAGACCAAGTGGTGTTTGGTAACGCAATTTTAATCGGTACAGCTACGACTAAATCCTCACCAAACTCTTTAATCCCAGAGCCTGTGTGCAGTGATTTTAACACCTCAGCCCTATCAGACTTTGTCGACTCAGCAAGTGGACGTGCTAGGTTCTTGTAGTGGCTGGAACCCACAACAAGACCAAGCTCACTTAATAAGGTTACTTTAGCGGCTCCTGAGTAAAGTGAGTTTGAGAGCTCGTCAACCATGGTCTGGAAAATAGGCAAATTTACATCCACGCCCACCAAACCTCTAAATTGACGATTGACCACGACTGGAGTGGTCAATGAAGTCATCAACATTTGGTTGCCCGGAGAAATTTCATATAAATAGGGTTCCATGATACAAGGTGCAACTTTATCTTTTGCGCACAAATACCACTCGGCTTCTCGTAGGCCAAATTCATTGATTACATCGGCATACTTTTCTTCTGCCGACTCAACTTTTTGTTGCATCGGACCATCGGCTTCTTGAGTAAAGTAGAGCTCTAAGGTACCGGCGCCCGGCACGGAGTGACTCGAACCATCTTGATTGCTGGCATCATTGCCATCGTAACCATTCGGTTCAAACTGTGCATACATAGAAGATACAAAGCGATTTTGCTTTAGCGCACCATAAACAATCTCTTGCACTTGTTCACGGCTCAGAGGATCCTGCTTGGTGGTATGAGATAGCACACCAGCCAAAGTGTAAGGAACACGATAGGCTTCATTAATAAAGCCAGCCACGCGTTGCCCATATTGATTACCTTTAGCAATAAGGCCTTGGGATATTTCATCATAAATCGCTTGTTGGACCCCTTCACTTTGCTTGGTATTTTCTGCTGCAAGGTGAAACCACATTGTTGTCACTAATATAACAACCAAACTCGTTACTAATGCTGTTACAAAGAGTAAGAGTTTGTTTTTAATCGAAGCTTGTTTCATAACATTCCCAGTATTTAGACTTAGTATGCAAACAAATTGCACTACACGTTCATCATCAACTTGATAAAACGAGTGACCCCTATTTTTATCGGCAACTATGAAGCCTTTTTTAACTGTAGCAAAAAAATTAATAACGTACTGAAATTTATGGTGCTTAGGAGGAAAATTTTGAGAAATAAATTATAAAGCGATAGATAAAGAAAATAGCGCCGAAGCACTATTTTTTTATCTTATCTTTGCCAGTCGTCTTTTCATTACTTGGCAAACGGTGATGTATTGCTGACTTAATCAGCATATACCCAGAAATGGGGGCAGTGAGCAGCAAAAATATCGAAATCAATATTTCCTTCACACTTACGCCGTCAGTTGTGGTACTGAAATACACCATTGCCGAGGTCAATAAGCAGGCCATTCCAAGCGTTGTCGCTTTTGTAGGACCGTGGAGGCGCATAAAAAAGTCAGGCATTTTCACAAGGCCAATAGAGCCTATCAATACAAACGCACCACCTAACAGTAATAAAATCGAAATTATCCATTCTGACATATCGCTCTCCTACTCTATGATGTCGCCGCGTAGCAAATACTTACATACCGCAACCGTACTTACAAAGCCAAGCATCGCTATTAATAATGCAGCTTCAAAGTACAATGCTGTCCCCATACTCATTCCGTATAGAATAATAAGGGCAATGGTATTTATGTACATGGTATCCAGCGCTAAAATTCTATCTGGAATTGAAGGCCCGACAACTAAACGCCACAGGTTTAACAAAAGTGATACACCTATCATCGCAAAGACAATAAGAATTACAGTTTCTAGCATTCAAAAATCTCCTTCAATGGCGCTTCATAACGAGATTTAATAGTCTCAATCAATGCTTTCTCATCCGTAAGATCTAACACATGGATCAGTAAGTATTTACGTTCTGGTTTTTCGCCACTTTTTACCGACTCGGGCCAAGGGTATACCTCGGCACTTACGGTACCAGGAGTTAACGATACCGTGCTGGCTAAAATAGTAATTGGCATAGCTTGATCTATATCGAGCGGCACCAACACAAAACCGGGGCGTAATTTTTTCGTAGGTCCTAAGATCTTTATCGCCACCTCAACGTTGGCGGTAATAATATCGTAAAGCACCAACAACAAATGAGTAAGCGCACGCCATGGCTTAATGATCAGTGGTTGCTTAGTCCTAAACCGATAGGTAATAAGCGGGATCACAATAGCTAGAATGGTCGCGAGAATAAGATGCCCAGCTGACACGCTATTATTCAGCAACAACCACACAGTAAATAATAATAAGCTGCGAAATGGCGTTGGTAGCCATTTAAACTTTGCTTCTAAACGCATCTATTTCGCTCCTTTTAACACTGCATTAGTCATGCTAGAAAAGTCGTGCAAAGAGTCGGCTGCCGACAATGCGTAATCAGTCAATGGGCCGGCGAAAATCACCATTAACGGCGCACAAATTATCAAGGTCAGGATTGCGATAATTTGGGCTGGATGCGCTTTTTCTGCCGATTGTGTATCGACCTTACCGGTATGATGCCAAAACACGGTACTTCCGGCTTTTGAAACGCTAACCAGTACCGCTAAGCTTACCAACAAATATACCGCCCAAAACCAGTATGTATGACTCGACTCAATAGTCGACTTTAAGATCCATACCTTGCCAATAAAACCAGATAACGGTGGCATACCAATCACAGTAATTGCGGCAATTGCAAACATGATCCCAAGTAACATAGGTTGAACCACTGGACGACCCGCAGTGATCCTGTCAGCAACTTTGCCCCTTTGTTTCCCCACTAAATCAGCGAGTAAGAACAATGCAGCTGACACTAATGTCGAGTGCACTAAATAGTAAATGGCTGCAGCACTGCTATTTACCGTTTGGACGGCGACTAATGCCACTAAGGTACCAACCGACACCACCACTAAATTTGCAGACAGCTTGCGCAAATCTTGACTAGCAAGCACACCAATTCCACCCATGACGATAGTCGCCAGTGCAAGCCACCATAGCCACTCTTGTGCCATATGACTTAATTCACCAGCTTGGTCGCCAAAAATCAGCGTATAAACGCGCATCATCGAATACACACCCACTTTAGTCATGATTGCAAATAAAGCAGCAACAACAGGTAACGCGGTTGCATAGGTGTTTGGTAGCCAAAGGTGAAGCGGTAGCAAGGCACCTTTTAGTGCAAATACAACCAATAATAACAAGCCACCAATCTTAGCAAGATAAACATCGTCTCCTTGTAAGAACGTGATCTTATACGCCATATCCGCCATGTTTAGAGTACCAAGCACACCGTACAAGATACCCAATGCAATCAAAAATACCGACGAACCCACTAGGTTTAGGATCACATATTGCAGTGACGCACGGGTATTATGCTTATCACCACCATGCATTAACAGCGCATAAGATGCTATCAACAAAATCTCAAAGAATACAAATAGGTTGAACGCGTCACCAGTTAAAAAGGCACCGTTTACCCCCATCACCAAAAAGTGCAGTAGCGGATGGAAGAAGCTTCCTCTTTCGTCATCTCCAGCACAGCTATACAGCGAGCACACAAAACACAACAAAGCGGTTAAGCTGACTAACAAAGTAGAAAGTTGATCAGCAACTAGCACAATGCCAAACGGTGCTTGCCAGTTACCAATCGCATAAACTTGAATGCCAGACTGCTGAACATGTAGTAAAAGTGAGGCACAAGCTGCAAACGTAATCAGCGACATAAGTACAGAGACTTTACGCCTAATCGCTAGGTTTTTCCCGCACGGTGGCATCAGCAGGATCACCCCTGCCAACATAGGTAATAAAATAGGCAAAGAAGTCAAATGTTGGATCATGCTTTACCCTTTTTGTCAGGAACAATACCATTTACATGGTCGTTACCCAAATCTGAACGACCGCGGATAGCTAATATCACAACAAATGCCGTCATCGCGAATCCGATAACAATAGCCGTCAATACCAAAGCTTGCGGCAGTGGATCTGCATACTCACTGCTATAACCGAGCACGGCAGCTTTGTTTAAGGTCAATCTACCCGATGCGAACAAAAACAAGTTAACCGCATAAGACAACATAGTTAAACCAAGAACAACAGGGAATGTTCTTGCTCGTAGAATCAAAAATACGCCACAGGCTACTAGTAAGCCTACGCACGATGCATAAAGCAATTCCATTAAATATTCACCTCTTCTTTGGGCGCATTTGCCGTTACTTTACCTAGGCTCGCCAAAATCATCAGCGTTGCACCTACCACGGTGATATAAACACCAAGGTCGAATGCAATGGCACTTGCCAACTCAGTTTTACCTACCAATGGGATATCAAAATAATCAAACCATGAGGTTAAGAATGGTTTGCCGAAGAACCAACTACCTACACCAGTTGCCAGAGAAATAGCGATACCCGTTGCGATAATCTTGCGGTAATTGACATCAAAGCGCTCTGCAATCCAATTCGAACCATGAGCAATGTATTGTAAAATAAAGGCTATTGCCGTGATTAGACCTGCGATAAATCCACCACCTGGAAGATTGTGGCCACGCAAGAAAATATAAACCGAAACCAACAACGCCAAAGGCAATAAGCTTTGCGAAATACTTGCTAGCAGTAGTGGATATCTCTCTTTCGCCCAAGGTCTTCCTTCACTATCACTACCAGGCATAAATAGTGGTAAGTTAATGAGCAACTTATAAATTCCAAGCGCCGCAATACCCAAAACGGTAATTTCACCTAGCGTATCAAAACCACGGAAATCTACTAAGATAACGTTAACAACATTCGTCCCGCCACCGCCAACCTTGGCATTTGCAATAAAGAACTCAGAAATACTGTCTAGTGGTCTTGTGATTAAGGCGTAACTAATACTTCCGATGATCACACCAATTGCTGAAGCAATACCAATATCACGTAGTACGCGAATAGAACTTGATTCCTTCGGCGTTCTTTGCGGTAAGAAGAATAACGCAAGCATTAACAGGATAATGGTTACAACTTCTACCGTTAACTGAGTAAGCGCCAGATCCGGTGCTGAAAAGCGTGTGAAAGCAACCGACACCATGAGACCAACAACCGAAATCATCAGCAGTGCAACCATACGAGTACGATGCCAAATAACCGTACCAATTGCCCCAATCATTAATAAGCCAGCCCCGATACCGTTATGCACATCAATTGGCGTCGGCTCTAAATTACCCACTAACTGTGACATTTCAAACAGTGGCCAACCAGCACTCACCAACACAACAATAAACATCAGCATTAGATAACGCTGTAACGAACCATTTTCTATTGCGTTTACACGCGCGCGACTCCAAGACACTATGTTGTACATAGTGCGTTCAAAGGTTTTCTTTGCGTTCATTGGCGGTAATGAAGCTTGGAATTGGAATAGATATTTGCGCTGAGTATAAATTAATAAACCACCACATACCGCAAGGCCACTCATAAGCAGTGGTAAGTTAAAGCCATGCCAAATAGCAACCTCAAAGGTTGGCGCAGCCTCCCCTAATACCGCACTTGATGCTGTTTTTAACATGCCATCAACGATAAAGTTAGGGAACATGCCCACTATCAAACATAAAGCGACCAAGATTTCGATTGGAAAACGCATATAGCGTGGTGCTTCGTGTGGCTCCTTAGGCAAGTCAATTGGATCTCCGTTGAAGAATACGTCATGAATAAATCGCGCCGAATACGCTACAGAGAATGCACCGGCGATTGTCGCCAAAATTGGAATTAGCCATGACATAGAGCCCAGAAGTTGCTGGTGTAGCGTCTCGGCAAAGAACATTTCTTTAGACAAGAAACCATTAAGTAGCGGCACCCCTGCCATCGCAGAAGCGGCAACCATCGCAAGCGTTGCGGTATAGGGCATAAAACGCCACATACCGTTGAGCTTACGCATATCACGAGTGCCCGTTTCATGGTCGATGATCCCCGTCGCCATAAATAAAGAGGCCTTAAACGTTGCGTGGTTAATAATATGGAAAACCGCCGCAACAGTCGCAAGTTCAGTGTCCAGACCAAGTAATAAAGTAATCAGGCCTAAATGACTGATCGTTGAAAACGCCAGAAGGCCTTTTAGATCATGTTTAAATAGCGCAATATAGGCACCAACGAGCAGCGTTGCTAAGCCAGTTAAACCTACGAGGATAAACCACAGCTCTGTACCCGCTAGCGCAGGATAAAAGCGTGCCAGTAAGAATATCCCAGCTTTCACCATAGTCGCAGAATGCAAGTACGCACTTACAGGCGTTGGTGCAGCCATCGCGTGCGGTAACCAGAAATGGAATGGGAATTGCGCAGACTTAGTAAATGCGCCCAGTAGCACAAGGATTAACGCCACTTCATACAATGCATGAGATTGAATAAGCTCACGACTCGATAAAATCACATCGAGGTTATAACTGCCAACAATATCTCCTATCAACATCAAGCCAGCGAGCAGCGCTAAGCCGCCACCGCCTGTGATAGCAAGTGCCATTTTCGCCCCTTTGCGGGCTTCTGACTTATGCCACCAATAGCTAATAAGCAAAAATGAACTAATACTGGTAAGCTCCCAGAATAGCCACAGCTGTAATACGTTATTAGACATAACGATACCAAGCATAGCGGTCATAAAGAGCATTAAGTAGGCATAAAGTTTAGGCATGGAATCATTGGGACTAAGGTAGTATCTGGCATAGAAGATAACCAACATACCAATGCCCAAGATCATGAAAACGAACAGCAACGCAAGACCATCCAGTCTAAACGCGATGTTAATATCTAGAAGCGGAACCCATTCAAATGTGTACCGAATAGTCTCTCCTGCAAAAACGGCAGGGGCGAGATCAACAGCAAGTAAAATTGCCACTGCTGGCGCTACTAAGGTTATAGCAGTCGACTGATTACGGGAAAGCTTTCCCGTAAATGCAGAGATAAAACTGCCAATTAAGGATAGCAAGGGTATCCAAAATAAAGTCATAGATGAAACCTTTTATTTGCGTCGTTATGGCTCGTTTAGATTAATGCGACAATCCCCCTTCCAGTTGGAGCGATCGGTACACATTAACCACACGTACATGAACCCTGTTATACTTGATTAGTGTTTGAGTTGTCTAGAGTTTCACTTTCTAGCTGATGCTATTTTAGCCAACCTTAACAAACTATTCAGAATAAGTTCAAAACTATTCAGCCGAATTAACCGCTATTTTATCTTCTAAACGTCTTGAATTCAGTACAGTTAACCACCTTTTACGGTAATTTTCATCTAACTTAATTGATTGATATTCCAGCAAAGAGTGACTGTTTGAGGGTTTATATGAGGGAAGTTTACCTAACTCACAGGTACGACTCGGCGCCCAATTGTTCGGCGCTTGGTCACCAACGTAAAGATTTGGTGCCTTTTGCCCTGAAGTCGCGCAAAGCCACTTTGCTTTTTTAGCTGGTATTGGGTACTCATCTTCAAAGCCACTAAAATGCATAAGCTCATGTATCAGCGTATTGTAAGTGCTGGAGGCGCTCAAAGTCATGTGCCTGCCACTGACATTAGCAAGCCCTTCTGCTGCCATGAATACGAGGTGATCATATTTCGACAAGCTCTGCTCGTGTTGTAAGTCGCATACAGCAAAACCTCTTTGCGTCTTACAACTGAGTTTATTCGCCGCATATATCGGCGTAGATAAGCAATATGTGCCTTTGCCCGGTTCTGGCTGTCGCTCATAGGCATTCTTAAGCGCTTGCAAATGCTGCAAACCATCTAAATCACTGGCAATTAGTGCAAGATTAAACTGACAGGATACGCTTGAATGCTGACGCTCTGAGAGAGTATAAAACTGTCCTAAGTAAGGATTATTCAAAAATGTCGTTACAGCCTTTCCTTGCCACACCGCGAGCAGTGAAGTGAGTTCTGAGTTTAACGCGTAACGCTTTGAAAGTGCATAAAGCAAATGATATTGGCCAAGTGATATTAACTGCTCGGACACTTGCTGGCGCTGTTGACGATTTAAACGGGGCCAAGCATCAAGTAAAAGCAGCTTAGTGCTACTTTCCTCTTGAGCACTCAAACTACGCTGTAAGCGTTCAAACTCCCATTTTGGTTGCTGTAAGCCTGCAATGGCTTTTACTAATTGTGCACTTGCTTGTGAGGGTAACACCTCAAGCTCTGGTGCAATGGCAAAATAGCTATTTGGATTAGCGACGACAAGTGCTGATTTTTGCGCGATAGAGAGATGTGCATAATTAGGGCTGCTTGAAATCAGCAGCCCTATAAGCATAAAAATAAACAGGTGTTTAGCTCGCGTCTTGTTCGTCATTCAACTGGGCAAGTAAATCAAGCTCAAGACGCGCGTATTTATGTTCTACAAACTCATATACATTAGTTGCCAGCGCGAGCTTAAAATAGCTAATAGCAGAAGCTAAATCGCCTTGAACCTGATACCGCTTAGCCAGATAAAAATAGGCTTCACAAAGACGCTGCGCGTATTCTTCTTGGGTGCTCACCCCCTCAGAGATCTGTGCTAGAAACTCTTCTTCGGATAGTGTGCCCAAATACAGTGCAACTAGTTGAGAGGACCACTCTTCAGGATCTAAAGCTTGACTATTTGCCGCTAGTGTTTGTTTAGCAAGTACACCGTCTACTTGCTGCTGAGCAATATACAGCCACATGGCGCGGTACGCATCTTTTGGAGCGCGCGCCAAAAAGGCTTCAAAATCTTTTACAGCTAAATCAGCTCGCTCGCCGTAATACAATGCGATGCCACGATTTAAATAGGCATATTCATGTTGCTCGTCAAGCTCTAGAACGGCATCAAACATTTCATATGCCCGGCCATAGTTTTGCTCTAACGTTTGATGAATACCAAGAAAGTTATAAACTTCCGCGAGATCTGGTTTAATTTTTACGGCACGATTGAAATCAATGCGAGCAAGAGTTTGTAAGCCAATGCTATCGTACAACATGCCACGATTGTATAGCAGTTGTGCGCGTTGTTCATTTGCCATATCTGGTTGCAAGAGTAACTCGTTAAATCGAGCAATGGCAATCTCATTACGGAAATTGGCTTGAAGTGGTACTGCAAGCGGAACATTTACAATGTTTTTAGTGGCCTCTGGCTGCGTGCTTTTACATCCTACCAACCCCATTAGCACTAATGGCACAACTATTTTCGCTAACTTCATTTCCTTCCTCATTCAATGGCATTTGCCCGTTTAGAGTCTTTGCACAGGTATACCAACAATCTGATTATTTACTAAAACTTTGCCTAGTTCTCTATTGACCAGATAAACTCAGTTTTGTTTCATCATTTTGAGTCAAACAGCATTAAAGCATAAAAAAAGGGGCTATTCAGCCCCTTTACACTTCTATTCTATGCAAAGCCTTGCAGAGATTACTCAGCACCCTCTTCTTTAGGCTGCTCAGCTTTTTTCTCTAAAGCTTCTTTGATACTTAAGCGAACACGGCCTTGGCGGTCAACTTCAAGTACTTTAACTTTAACTTCTTGACCAACAGATAGGTGATCTGAAACGTTATTTACACGCTCTTCACTGATTTGTGAGATGTGCACTAGGCCATCTTTACCAGGTAGTACGTTTACAAACGCACCGAAGTCTACGATACGGATAACTTTACCAGTGTAAAGCGTACCAACTTCAAGCTCTGCTGTAAGCGCTTCGATACGTGAAATAGCAGCTTGTGCACTATTACCATTCGTTGCAGCGATCTTGATAGTACCGTCATCTTCAATTTCAATCGTTGTATCTGTTTCTTCAGTAAGCTGACGAATTGTTGCACCACCTTTACCGATAACTTCAGCAATCTTCTTCGCAGGGATCTTCATCGTGTAGATACGTGGAGCGAACTCAGATAGCTCTTCAGAAGGCGCAGAAATCGCTTGGTCCATCACACTTAGGATGTGTAGACGCGCAGCTTTCGCTTGGCGAAGCGCGATCTGCATGATTTCTTTGGTGATACCTTCAATCTTGATATCCATTTGTAGTGCAGTTACACCGTTTGCTGTACCCGCTACTTTGAAGTCCATATCACCTAAGTGATCTTCGTCACCAAGGATGTCAGAAAGTACGACGAAATCTTCGCCTTCTTTCACTAGACCCATCGCGATACCAGCAACTGACGCTTTAACTGGAACACCAGCGTTCATTAGCGCAAGTGAAGTACCACATACTGATGCCATTGAAGATGAACCGTTTGATTCAGTGATCTCAGATACTACACGTACTGAATATGGGAATTCAGCCAGTGTTGGCATTACTGCCGCAATACCACGCTTAGCTAGGTTACCGTGGCCGATTTCACGACGCTTAGGAGACCCTACAAAACCCGTTTCACCTACACAGAATGGAGGGAAGTTATAGTGAAGCATAAAGTGATGCTTGTGAGTACCAGTTAGGTCGTCTAGCATCTGCGCGTCACGCTCAGTACCAAGGGTTGCTGTTACAAGTGCCTGAGTTTCACCACGAGTAAAGATTGCAGAACCGTGAGTACGTGGCAGTACACCCGTCATCACGTCTAGCGCACGAACCATATCTGGTTCACGACCGTCGATACGTTTTTCGCCAGCAATGATGCGGCTACGTACAATTTTCTTCTCAAGTGAGCTGAATTCTTTACCTACCACTTGCTCATCTAGTGACTCGCCTTCGGCAACTTCAGCGCCTAATTTTTCAATGACTTCTGCTTTTGCTTCAGAAAGTGCTTCTTTACGTGCAACTTTGTCAGTAATACGGTAAGCATCACCTACTTTTTGCTCTGCAATTGCAGCTACTTTTTCAGCTAGGGTTAAATCTTTTTCAGGTGCAGTCCAATCCCATGCTGCTTTACCAGCTTCAGCGCGGAATTCTTCGATTGCTTTGATGATAGCTTGTGATTGCTCATGACCGTATACAACAGCGCCAAGCATTTCTTCTTCAGTTAACACTTCAGCTTCTGATTCAACCATTAGTACTGCGTTTTCAGTACCTGCAACAACCAAGTCAAGCTTACTTGTCTCTAGCTCTTTAAGAGTTGGGTTTAGTACATATTGACCGTCGATGAAACCAACGCGCGCTGCACCTAGAGGGCCATTGAATGGAATACCTGAGATAGCTAGTGCAGCTGAAGTACCAATCAAAGCAACGATATCAGGTTGGATCTCTGGATTTACAGAAACCACTGTCGCGATAACCTGAACTTCGTTTACGAAGCCGTCTGGGAATAGAGGACGAATTGGACGGTCGATAAGACGAGCTGTTAATGTCTCACCGTCTGAAGGACGACCTTCACGCTTCAAGAAACCACCAGGGATACGACCCGCAGCGTACATTTTTTCTTGGTAGTTAACCGTTAGTGGGAAAAAGTCTTGGCCAGGAGCCGCTTCTCTTCTTCCTACAACAGTCACAAGTACCGAAGTATCACCAATGCTTGCAAGTACTGCGCCGTCAGCTTGACGTGCTATAGCACCTGTCTCTAGAGTCACCGTGTGTTGACCTAGTTGAAATTCTTTAATAATTGCTTGCACAATATTTTCCTTACTAAATTGTTTTCAACGCCAACGGGGACCAATCACAGTCTTAAATAAACTCATCATAATTTACTTAAGCACTACAATTGGAAATCCAATTGACGCTCGTTTAAAAGTATTTTTAAACGGCTGTAAGTATACTGATAGAACAGCCACAAAAAAAGGGGCTAATTAGCCCCTTTTTTACTGTTGGATAAATTTCCAACAAGAAATCAAAAATATTAGCGACGTAGGCCAAGCTCTTTGATTAGTGCAGCATAACGGTCAACGCTCTTGCCTTTTAGGTAGTCAAGAAGGTTACGACGTTGGCTAACTTTACGTAGAAGACCACGACGAGAGTGGAAATCTTGCTTGTGGTTAGCGAAGTGACCTTGTAGCTTGTTGATGTCAGCAGTTAGAAGTGCAACTTGTACTTCTGGTGAACCTGTATCACCTTCTGCACGTGCGAACTTTGCTACGATTTCTGCTTTTTCTTGATTGCTTAGTGACATAATAACTCCAAAATAAGTTTAGTAATGCTTCAGCCGATCACTAATTCAGCCAAAGCGGAAGCTGGCGGATTATACCAGCATAAACTCCCCTTGCATAGGAAGATTTTATTGTGATTCTGGCTGAGCGGAAGATAGCGCGCGTTTAGCTTTCAATAACCCTTGTGGATTACGCTCGCCAATCCCAACAAACTTGCCATCAGCAACCACTTTAACAATACCGTCTGGTAAATTTTCGACGGCAACGGTTTGCCCGTGACCAAAAGCAACACCTTGCTCAGCGCTAATATCAACAACGCTCAAGTCGACCAAAGCGGTATCCATCGGCAACAATAATTCATCAAGATAAGTCGAAGGCGCAACTTCTTCCGCTTTTGCTTTCTCAAGTAACGCTTCTAGCTCGACTAAGGTAATCATTTTGTCGCTAGGATAATGACCAACCTCACTACGGTGTAACATAATAACATGCGCACCACAGCCAAGTTTTTCCCCCAAATCATCGACTATCGTACGAATATAAGTGCCTTTAGAGACATGTACTGTCATTTGAATTTGTTGAGTTTGCTCGTCGTATTCATCTAACGTAATACGATAGACATTAATCTTGCGGCATTTTCGCGGTACTTCGATACCTTCTCGGGCATACTTGTATAGCGGTTGGCCCTGATATTTGAGCGCCGAATACATCGAAGGGTACTGATCAGACTCCCCCAAGAAACTGGCAATTTCTCGTTCTAGCTGCTCAAGTGTTACATTTACTGGTCGCGTTTCAACTATTTCACCATCAGAATCTGATGTCGTCGTGCGCTCACCCAGCTGTGCTCTCACCACGTAGGTTTTATCGGTATCAAGCAAAAACTGGGTAAACTTAGTCGCTTCACCAAAGCAAATTGGCAACATACCTGTTGCCAGCGGATCCAAAGCACCAGTGTGGCCCGCTTTTTGAGCGAAATAAATGCCCTTTGCTTGCTGCAGTGCTTTGTTAGAAGAAATACCTTGCGGTTTATTTAATAACAGAATGCCGTCGATCGCACGGCCTTTGGTGCGACGCGCCATTACTCTTCCTCTTGGTCTTTATCTCCAGACTCAGGACCGCGCTTTGCGTTGTCTTCTCTGATCACAGAGTCAACCAAGTTAGAAATACGCATACCTTCCATTAGGGAGTTATCAATAACAAATTTAAGCTCAGGCATGATACGCGCACGAATACGCTTGCCAAGAAGCGAGCGAATATAACCGGTTGCTTCATTCAGAATAGCCGCACTTTGCTTAGTTTTGTCTTCATCATTGGTATTCAACACAGTAATGAATACTTTTGCATAGGAAAGATCACGTGATACCTCAACAGCTGACACTGTTACCATACCCAATCTAGGATCTTTAATTTCGCGCTGTAGGATCACCGCAATTTCTTTTTGAATTTGCTGTGCTACACGATCTGTACGAGAAAATTCTCTCATTTTCACCACTTAAAATTTCAAAATCTATGAGATCACAAATGGGGGCTAGTGCCCCCATCTCAAGTATTTTAACAACTTACAATTAAAGCGTACGCTCAACCTGTACAGTTTCAAATACTTCGATTTGGTCACCGACTTTAACGTCGTTGTAGTTCTTAACGCCGATACCACATTCCATACCGCTACGAACTTCAGCAACGTCATCTTTAAAGCGACGTAGTGATTCAAGCTCACCTTCGTAGATAACCACGTTATCACGAAGTACGCGGATTGGCGCGCTACGTTTAACCACACCTTCAGTTACCATACAACCTGCAACAGCGCCGATCTTAGGTGACTTGAACACGTCACGAACTTCAGCAAGACCAATGATCTCTTGCTTAAATTCTGGTGCAAGCATACCTGTCATTGCTTGTTTTACTTCTTCGATTAGGTTGTAGATAACGCTGTAGTAACGTAAGTCTAGGTTCTCAGTATCAATAACTTTACGAGCAGAAGCGTCCGCACGTACGTTAAAGCCAACCATAATAGCGTTAGAAGCCGCTGCAAGGGTTGCATCTGTTTCAGTGATACCACCAACACCAGAACCGACGATCTTCACTTTCACTTCATCTGTAGACAGTTTAGTCAATGAATCAGCGATTGCTTCGATAGAACCTTGAACGTCTGCTTTCAGTACGATGTTCACTTCAGATACGTCGCCTTCAGTCATGTTAGAGAACATGTTCTCAAGCTTCGCTTTCTGCTGGCGAGCGAGCTTCACTTCGCGGAACTTACCTTGACGATATAGTGCCACTTCACGTGCTTTACGCTCATCACGAACTACTGTCGCTTCGTCACCAGCAGCTGGTACGCCAGAAAGACCTAAGATCTCTACAGGAATTGAAGGACCCGCTGATTTGATGTCTTTACCGTTTTCGTCTTTCATCGCGCGAACACGACCATATTCAAGACCGCAAAGTACGATATCACCTTGGTTTAGGGTACCTGATTGAACAAGTACAGAAGCGATAGGACCACGACCTTTATCAAGACGAGACTCGATTACCACACCAGACGCCATACCTTCTTTAGAAGCTTGTAATTCTAATAGCTCAGATTGCATTAGGATAGCTTCTAGTAGCTCGTCAATACCAAGACCAGTCTTAGCTGAGATGTGAACAAACTGCGTTTCACCACCCCAGTCTTCTGGGATTACGTCTAGTTGAGCAAGCTCATTCTTAACGCGGTCAGGGTCAATACCCTCTTTATCCATCTTGTTCACGGCAACGATAAGTGGTACTTCGGCCGCTTTGGCGTGCTGTACCGCTTCTTTCGTCTGAGGCATTACACCATCATCTGCAGCAACAACTAGTACAACGATATCGGTTGCTTTCGCACCACGAGCACGCATTGACGTAAACGCCGCGTGTCCAGGAGTATCTAGGAAAGTGACCATGCCACTGTCTGTCTCAACATGGTATGCACCGATATGCTGAGTAATACCACCGGCCTCGCCGTCAGCAACTTTCGCTTTACGAATGTAGTCAAGTGTTGAGGTTTTACCGTGGTCAACGTGACCCATTACTGTCACTACTGGCGCACGTGGTTCAAGAGACCCCTCTTCACTGCGGTCACTTAGCACTTTTTCTTCCAGTTCATTTTCTTTTACTAGAACAACTTTATGACCCATTTCTTCAGCGACTAGCTGCGCAGTTTCTTGATCGATAACTTGGTTAATCGTAACCATGTCACCCATCTTCATCATGGTCTTAACAACTTCCGCACCTTTCACTGCCATACGAGAAGCAAGTTCTGCAACAGTGATAGTTTCACTGATACGTACTTCTTGTTTCACTTCGGCTGCAGGTTTTTGGAAACCGTGCTGTAACGAAGTTGGCGCTTTTAAGCGACCTTTTTTACCTTTCAGCTTCCTCGCATTCGCTTCTGCTGCTTCATCTTTTGCTGACTTTTTCTTCTTCTTACGACGTGCGCTTTTCTCTTCACGTGCGTCAGATTCATCTTCAGCTTCACGTGCGTAAGTTGAAGTTGTCAGGTGATGATCGGCATTTTCTTCACGACGAAGACGCTCTTCCTCTTCCGCCTTCCAACGTGCTTCGTTTTCTTCAGCTAGACGACGAGCTTCTTCCGCTTGACGTTTTGCTTCTTCTTCTGCCTTTTTCAGGGCTGCCGCTTCTGCTTCTTGACGCAGACGCTCAGCTTCTTGACGTTCTTTAATTTGTTGCGCGCTATCCACTTCTTTACTCTGCTTATCTTTGGCTTGACGTTCAGCATCCGCTTGTCGCTTCGCCTCTTCTTTAGCTTTGCGCTCGGCTTCCTCGTTGGCCTTGCGTTCCGCTTCTTCGCGCGCATTGCGCTCAGCTTCTTCTTTGGCCTGTTGCTCTGCTTGTTGCTGAGCCATTAACTCTGCTTCTTTGCGCGCAGCTTCCTCTGCAGCTAAGCGTTCTTGCTCTTTCTGCTGCTCGATTGCGCTCTTTTTAACGTAAGTGCGCTTCTTACGGACTTCTACAGATACAGACTTTGCTTTACCAGACGAGTTAACACTCAATGTGCTTTTACTCTTACGCTGTAGAGTCATACGCTCAGGACCGGTTGAACCAGTGCCACCGTGTTGCTTGCTCAAGTGATCAAGCAACGTCGCCTTTTCGGATTCAGTAACTTGGTCGCCCTCGGCTTTGGTGATCCCTGCATCTTTTAACTGTTGTAGTAATTTATCAACAGTTGTACCAATACTCTCGGCTAGTTTGTTAATGCTCACTTCTGCCATACGTGATGTTACCTCCGTTAATAAATTACTCTTCGCTGAACCAGCAAATGTTACGTGCAGCCATGATCAACTCACCAGCTTGCTCTTCAGATAACTCAGAAATTTCGACTAAGTCATCAATACCTTGCTCAGCAAGATCTTCAAGTGTAACGATACCTTTGCTAGCAAAAACAAAAGCAGTGTGACGCTCAAGTCCTTCCAGTGCTAGTAGGTCTTCTGCAGGCTCTGCATTTTCAAGACTTTCTTCATCGCGAAGCGCTTTCGTAGTCAATGCATCTTTTGCACGATTACGTAGCTCTTCAACTGTTTCTTCGTCTAGACCGTCAATTTCTAAAAATTCAGCTACTGGTACATAAGCAACCTCTTCAAGTGAAGAGAAACCTTCGTTGATCAGTAACGTTGCAAAATCATCGTCGATGTCTAGATTTTCAGTGAATAGATTAACCAGTTTATCTGATTCTTCCGCGCTCTTACGCTCCATCTCTTCCACTGTCATTACATTTAGTTCCCAACCAGTAAGTTGGCTAGCTAAGCGTACGTTTTGACCATTACGACCAATCGCTTGCGCTAGATTGTCAGCTTCAACTGCAATTTCCATCGTACGCGTATCTTCATCCATTACGATTGAAGCTACTTCAGCCGGTGCCATTGCGTTGATTACGAACTGTGCTGGGTTATCATCGTAAAGTACGATGTCAACACGTTCACCGCCAAGCTCTGAAGAGACTGCTTGTACACGTGCGCCACGCATACCAACACACGCACCTACAGGATCGATTCGCTTGTCGTTTGATTTTACAGCGATTTTAGCACGAGAACCAGGGTCACGTGCAGCGCCTCTTAGTTCAATCATTTCTTCGCCGATTTCAGGAACTTCAATACGGAACAGTTCCATCAACATTTCTGGCTTAGAACGCGTAACAAATAGCTGTGCACCACGTGCTTCAGGCTTCACTTCATACAGCAGACCTCGTACACGGTCACCTGGACGGAAGCTTTCGCGTGGTAGCATGTCTTCACGGTAAATTACCGCTTCAGCATTGTTACCAAGGTCGATAACGATAGCGTCACGCGTTGCCTTTTTAACAACACCTGTCACTAGCTCGCCTTTTTGATCTTTATATGCATCAACAACTAATGCGCGCTCAGCTTCTCGTACTTTTTGTACAATTACCTGCTTCGCCATTTGTGTCGTGATACGGTCAAATTTAATTGATTCGATCTGTTCTTCGACGTAATCACCTAATTGAATATCCGGCTCATCAACTTGCGCCGCTTCAAACGTAATTTCCGCATACGGATTTTCTAGTGAACCATCTTCTTGTGGCTCAACCGCTTTCCAACGACGAAAAGTATCGTACTCGCCCGTTTTACGGTCGATAGTAACGCGTACTTCGATTTCACCGTCGTGCTTCTTTTTTGTTGCTGTCGCTAGTGCGAACTCTAATGCTTCAAAAATCTTTTCTCTTGGGACCGCTTTTTCATTGGAAACAGCTTCTGCCACCAATAATATTTCTTTTGCCATAGGTAATGCCTCGCTTGCCCTTGTCCTTCGCACTCAAAGTTAGAATTTTGCGATGATATTGGCACGTTCAATGTTACTCAACATCAAGATAAAATCCTGACTGTCAACTTTCAACGTGATCATATCGCCATTAACTGCTACTAAGTCGCCTTTAAAATTACGGCGACCTTCTTGCGGAAGTTTAGTACGCAAACGTACTTCCTCTCCCACTGCTGCTTCATAGTGAGCTTGTTTGAATAATGGTCTGTCAACACCAGGAGAAGATACTTCCAAACTATATTCGTTCGTAATCGGGTCTTCGACATCTAAAATTGCACTAACTTGACGACTCACTTCCGCACAGTCATCTACATTAATGCCGTTTTCATGATCGATATATACACGAAGTGTAGAATGACGACCAGCTTGCACAAACTCAAGACCGAGTAATTCAAAGCCACACGCAGCAACTGCAGGCTCCAACATTTCAGTCAAATCTTGCTCGAGTTTTGACACAGAACTCCTCCATACAAACAAAAAAAGGGCCTAAAGCCCCAAATCATAGCTGCTTGATCTTGGGCTCAGAATACACCTTGCGCCAGATACAACAACGCCCCGAACCAAGCGGGGCGTCACACGAATAACAAACTGTGTGGCCAAAGGCCGTGCTTGGTTTGCGAGCTATCTCAGCCAAATTAATCATCAACTTAAACAAAAAAGCTGATGCTTAAACGCAAAACGCGCATTACAAGGAATGCGCGAAATCAAAGAACTCAATCTTTAACTTGGTTGCGGGAGCCGGATTTGAACCGACGACCTTCGGGTTATGAGCCCGACGAGCTACCAGGCTGCTCCATCCCGCGCCAACACATAAAATTGTTTTACTTCTACTTTTCAAAGAAGTGGCAATCAGATTTGGACCGACGACCTTCGGCTCTTTACAAAATTAAGCGCCCGACCATCTATCAAGCAACTCCATTCCACACCGAAACATAAAATTGTTTTACTTCTACTTTTCAAAGAAGTGGTATCTTAAAAATACCATTTTACTGAGCAATGCATCGCTCATGCTTAAAGACAATTATACTGAAAAACAAAAGTCTCAGGCCTATTGCCTAAATATGCTGCGTATTATAAAGACAGTATGCCTAGATAGCAACCTTGATTTAGAACTATCTTCTGGTGTTTCAGTTCATTGTTGAGGTGCAATCCGGCATTTTACTTTTCATTTATCACACCATCGCACCCAACTCATCGGTCCAGTTTGATTTTGACACTGCTTTATGTAACAAAAAATAAACTCCTGATCCATAATTGAATGCAATAAAATTAACTTCCTCATTGATTAAACTAAGATTTAAGCAAGGGAGCCTTATCGATAGTAAGGCAAGAGCTTTACTATTTAATTATCTTAAAAACAATTTTTAACGTAATAAATGATAGGTTTGCTCCTTCAAGTCGAACAAGCTATTAATTGAAGCTGAAGTAGGAACAAAATGATGAAAGAAAGGAAAACCAAATGAAAGCAGCTATAAAATCAAGCTTATTACCAGCATTATCTTTATTTAGCTTTGAAGCATTTGCGACTCAATGTGAATCGGCAGGACCACAAACACCGAGAGATATTGATAGTTTGCAGGGTCACAACAAACGGGTTTTTGCTATGGCTCCACCAAAAGAAAAACTCAACCTATGTAACATTCACTTTCATAAAAATGCGGAACATAAAGCCAAAGACTTCTCTGTCGTTTCCAATGACCCGAAGTATGGTGGATTCCAATGTAATGCAACTGCAAGCCTCACACCTGCGGAGCTTGCTCCTGTAGAAGATAAAGTATGTAACAACGTAAAGCCCGGCGATACAATTGAAGTACACTGGGTTCATAGCTCTTGTGATGTAAAACCTGGGCCGACACTTGGCGCTTGCTTGAACGACAGCTGTGCCAACCCCGATCTACGCGTTGAAACTCAGGTATTTTTGGTGGTTAATGATAAAAATGCGCAAGACTTCACTGCGCTTGATTATCAAGGGCAAGTTGGCGGCTACCATCAAGCAGGTGCTCTACCAAGTAATACAGGCACGCCGGTTGAGTTTCTAGGTTCAACCACAGGACCTAGCTATAACAACCAACAGTGTTCACCTTTACAGGTAAGCTGGAGCGTACGCCCAAGCTGTGCCAAGGTTGATATAAATAGTCTCGCACGTTGGTGTAATGACAATGCTTTTGAAGAGGACCATGCGCATGGCATTCGCAAACTTGTGACAGATCCACGGTTACTTTCTCCAATTACGCACTAATATTTTTAAATGAACGTGGGCCGTTGCTCAATATCGGCCTACTATAGCTGGCTTCAGCATATTGAAATTCAATTAATTATTGCAATGTAAGAAAACTCTCACAAAAAAATATTAAAAAGTCTCGCATTTAAAAAAAACAGCTATACTCAAGCTTAGGCAATTTGTTTTCTTGAGCAAAGGATCCGCTCTTCACCAGTTTGAAGAGGCGTCTATGAGCATAACTCCCTATCAATATCAACTTTTAACTCAAACGCTAGCGAGTATTCGCCCGAATTTCCACGGCTTTTGCACCTCTTGGTATAACCAGATCCAACATTACGATTTACGTATGCAAATACCAACAAGCGTTGGACAAATTATAATCTGGGAACATCAGATATTCGATTTTGTACAAAATTGCGTAATGCGGATTCCGCAACAATCCAACTTATTGCTTTATCTGCAAAAGCAACGAGAAACACTTTTATTTATGGGTACGACAGAAAGAGATATCAGTGTCTTACTATTCACATTTACCGCAACATTGAAGAGCCACCTGGGCAGGCACTTTACCAGTGCCGCAAAGAATGCTTGGAATAAAGCGTTGCTACTTATAGAGAATATGCTTCGTTTTGAGTTATTCAAAAAGACAAATGTTATTGGCCTGCAGGAATTTAAAAAAGCACAACAGCAAGTGAACTAACTGAGCTTCTAGTCATAATTAGACAACTGCAAACACTAAAAGCCAAAGTCTTGCTGAGCTTGCAAGTCCAAACTCTGCGTGACTTCTGGCTCTTAGCTTATTAGACTTTCATAAAATTTTTATATAGGAAGTGATAAAATGCTAAGAGCGATTGCCTTTGCGTCTACTATTGTTGTCTCACTCACCGCATGCGATATGCTGGAAGATTCTAAAGCCCAAATCGAGGCGCAATACTTGTCTGAACATCAAGAGCTACAGCAAGTGGTTGAACAGATCCGTGATAAAGGAATTGAGTCAGTACAAGCATCAGCAAAGGCAGGTAGTGTTGCAGCTTGTGTAGCAAACAATCTTGACGCCGACCCGATGGGGGCACTTATTACCGTTGAAGGGGCATTGCAAGACAGTGCAAATCTAAGCGACCTACTCAACTCTATTTCTCGCCTCAGTCAGCAGGAAATTTCCATCGAACAATTTCCTGATTTACTTCAGCAAGGTGCTGATACCGTTAGATATTTAAGAACCCTGCTCGAGCAGTACGATTTGGCTGAGCTAAAACAGCAAGCGAGCAACTTACTTGAACAAGGCCAAACCAAAACACAAGACGTTGGTGCTCACTTGCGGACACTTATCGAATCTTGCCAAACTAACTGAGCAATTTAGCTGATTGTTACGTATAGAGTCTTATTCGTTCATGACTGTTAAGAATAAACGTGAAAGTAGGACTCTATTTATTTGAAAACGACTGTCGCCTTAGTGATAATCCCGCACTTACAAAGCTGGCGTCTCTAGTCGACACACTTATCTGCATTTATCTACCCAGTGTAAACCTATGGACGGCTCGCAAAGCACAGTGTTCAACTTCTTTTGCTGTCGAATGTTATCGCAATCAGACGCTCAACGCCTTGCATCAATCACTAACGTCACAACAACAGAAGCTGTATATACTACGTGACACAACTCACCTCAAAGCACTGACCGAGATTATTCATACACAGCAGATAACTCATATTGGCCGCGCAGCTCATCCAGGATTCGATGAACAAAAACTTTGGTTAAAGTTACAAGACAAGTTTCCGCATATTCAATATATTAGCGCTTATTCTAGTACGCTATTTGAACCAGAGATATTACCACTCAAAATCAGTGAGCTGCCACCTAGTTTTACGCCATTTAGAAAAGCAGTTGAGGAAATTGAACCTAATCCACCTATTGCAACCGCTATACTTCCACCAAGGCCAAACCAGGTTGCTGATTTAACCGAATTCAAAGCAAATGTTCCATACAGTGTCAAAGTGCCAGCGGGTGAAGCACAAGCACAACAGCAGCTACAACAATATTTTCAAACGGATGCAGCGCTTACATACAAAGAAACCAGAAACGCCTTGTTCGGTGAGCATTTTTCCACTCGCTTTAGCCCGATACTCGCCTTTGGCGCTATCAGCCCTAAACAGATCAAGCAAGCACTTACTCAATTTGAGCAGCAAAGAGGCGCAAATGAGTCAACCTACTGGATTTGGTTTGAGCTTCTGTGGCGTGAGTACTTTCATTGGTATGCATTCAAACATCAACAGAAGCTATTTTACTTTTCAGGCGTCAAAGCCAAAACACCAAAAACCAGTTTCTATCCAGAGCGCTTTTTAAAGTGGTGCCAAGGTCAAACGCCCAGCGCACTAGTCAATGCTATTATGCACGAATTAACTAAAACTGGCTGGATTTCCAACAGAGCGAGACAAATAGCTGCGAGCTACTTTGTAAACGAGCTACAACTAGATTGGCGCTGTGGTGCTGCTTTTTTTGAGCAACATCTTATCGATTATGACGTCGCGGCAAACTGGGGAAATTGGCAGTATATCGCGGGCGTTGGGGCTGACCCTCGAGGCGGTCGCCATTTTAATATCAAAAAACAGCAAGAGCTATTTGACCCAGACAGCAAATATATAAAACTATGGCAAGGAGACGCCTCCTCACAACTAGATAGCTATGATTACGTTGGCTGGCCTTTGGAGAATAATGAATGACACAGCAAAAGCATCAGTACAAAGCCATCAGATTGATTCTTGGCGATCAACTCAACGCCAAACACAGTTGGTTTTCTGACGATAAAGCCGAGTATCTATATTTGATAGCAGAGCTCAAGCAAGAAGCTAACTACACCAAACATCACATACAAAAGGTATGCGCATTCTTCAAAGCCATGAAAAATTTCGCTATTGCTCTGGATACAGCAGGATTCAATGTGCTTCACCTTACACTTGATGAGACTCAGGACTATTCAGATCTTCCCGCTTTAATTACTGATTTATGTGATAAGTATCAAGTATCAAACTTCGACTATCAGCGACCTGACGAGTATCGCTTACTCAAGCAAATGACGGAGTTGAGATTAGACCATTTACAAGTTCGCTGCTTTGACACTGAGCATTTTCTAGTTCCATATGAAGAGCTGGATGACTATTTAACCCCAGGAAAACACACCACAATGGAGTTTTTCTATCGCAAGCTGAGGCGACGTTTTAATATATTGACGGAAGATGGAGAACCCGTTGGCAAACAATGGAACTTCGACAGCCAAAACCGTAACAAGCTCAAACCAAAAGATATCGACGCTATTCCACAACCACTTTGTTTTGCCAACGATGTTAGTGACATTTTAAAGCGGATTGAACACCATAAAGTGAAGACTATTGGTAACACTAAAAATGAACTGCTTTGGCCGACTACACGCGCTCAAGCCCAAGAACTTTTATGCTATTTTTGTGAGCACCTGCTGCCTTCATTCGGTCAATTTCAAGATTCAATGACCTGCAAAAGCGACGATAAATGGTCGCTGTATCACTCACGGCTCTCTTTTGCGCTCAACACAAAGATGCTCCACCCTAAACATGTTATTGATAGCGCGATCGCAGCTTACGAAAACAACTCACAAATTGATATCGCCCAGATTGAGGGGTTTGTTCGGCAAATATTGGGCTGGCGAGAATATATTCGAGCCGTTTACTGGCTCAATATGCCTGACTACCGCCATAAAAATTACTTGCTCGCTCAGCGCAACTTGCCAAGTTACTTTTGGCACGGAAAAACGAAGATGCGTTGCCTAAGTGAAGCCATCACTCAAAGCCTAGATTATGCCTACGCCCATCATATTCAAAGATTAATGGTCACAGGAAACTTTTGCCTGTTAACCGGAATTCACCCAGATCAAGTGGATGAGTGGTATTTAGGTATATACATCGACGCCATTGAATGGGTGGAAATGCCGAACACAAGAGGTATGACACAATTTGCTGATCACGGCATAGTAGCAACCAAACCTTATGCTGCAAGTGGTAACTACATGCAAAAAATGAGTGATTATTGTCAGCATTGCCACTACGACGTCAAACAAAAATCGGCGGACGATGCTTGCCCGCTTAACAGCCTTTATTGGCATTTTATGCACCGCCATGAAGACAAATTTGCCAATAACCATCGTATTGGCATGATCTATCGAAATTGGCAAAAACAAGATGAGAAAACACAGCAAGAAATACTTACAAGAGCACAGTGGTGTCTAGATAACATTGAGCAGCTTTAGGCTGCGCTTGCTCGCAACCTAATATCAAAAGAGACGCCAACGCCTTTTTTTAATTTTTACTTTATGAACCCAGTTAACCTCAATGGTAGTGACGGCAAGTACATCTCGAGACTGCTTTGAAATAAGTTCATAACTTAAACTCTCATCAGAACTAAAGTCTAACTCATATTTAAAAGTGTCTGTTTTAGCCCAGCATTGTAGGATTTTTTTCGACAAACTTTCTCGAATACAGTAGTCACCTTCAGTTGGTGCATTTACGGTTACTTTGACGTCCGCATAGCAGGTCCTCCCCTGGTTCAGGGCAACACACTTGCTTGGTACGGCATGGAGTATTCCCACTGAGACAGTTTCTTCGGCATGTAGCAATTCACTAAATAGCAAACCTAGAAACAACACTATCCATGTGATTAATTTAGAAAACATACTTCACCCCAGTAAAAAACACTCTAGCGTGACGAGAGCGAACTAAGGGGCTATCTAGCGTATCTTGCGATCCAACCAACCAAGATGCACCAGCGCTGAACACCCAATCTTCTGCAATGGGATAATTAAGCTGCATTTGTGCAAATGCAGAGGCTGAGGCACCGGGTTTATAGGGAGAAAGATACTCATTAACTTCAGCCTCAGAAACACCGTAAAAGTAGCTATGAAAATTACTAGAATAATAATTAGCGCCGAAATTTAGCCACAAATCCCAGTTTCTTAATTCAAAGTTACGTGTTGCTTCAAGGTGAAACACCCAACCATTGGTATCTCCAAAGACATCATAAACAACTTCAGCAACAGCAAGAAACTTTCCAACATGGCGATAATAGGAAAAACCTAGTGAATTGTCTTGTTTACGCTCTCTGATCCCTCGCAGCTCAGGCACAACATCGTCACTCTCATAGTAACCGCGCTCCGAAAAAGGCAACATATAGCTGCCATAAATGGCATCTATTCCCCACTCACCATTATTGATAATTTGGTAACCAATATCCGATCCGCCAAAGAAATCCCCTGAATGAGTATTGAGGTAAAAGTTTTTATATTCTATTTTTGCATCAACAAGGAAGGTACCGTGTTTAAATGAAGAATCCGTACCAACCAAAGCCGGCATAGTCATATCAACATAGAAAGCACCAACACTCAGCTGCCAAGCAAACTCGCCGTCGAGCTCATCATCCCGTTCTTCGCATATTCCGTAAAACGGTAATAATAAACTGATTATTATAAGTAGTTTATTCATGGTTCCATTTATCTAGCGCAGATGTGCCTAAATTCTACCCGAGATCATACCTGACCCATTTATGACCAACAAGCTTCTTCTCTATTTTTTAACCATAAGCATAAATTAACTTTATTTTAATTAAAAGTTCACATAAATTATTTTAAATAGCGCAATTTGCTTTTAGCAGAAAAATTTGCGTTCACATAAATTAAAATGAATAGAGGCAACTCATGAAAAAATATGTACTCCCTATAGCGCTACTAGTTGCAGCAGGTCAAAGCCACGCATTTAGTCAAGAAACACATAAGCGTATCGTAATCGATGCGGTGGACTACATGGCACAAAATCCAACAACGACACAGTATGCGAAACTACAAGCCTATGCTCAAGCTAACGGCATGTCTGTATCGCAGCTCGCCAATGTACTAGGTCAGGCAGCTTATGATGTCGATGACTTTGAAGATACGTTTTTTTGTGGCGCTATTACGGGTGATTGTGTACAGGCACCTCTTTGGGGGGCAGCTGAAAGCATAGTGAAATATACTAGCTACTGGCACTTCCAAAACCATACTCAAGGAGCTGATACTCACGGTAATGACTTCGGTGGTTATAATTATCAAAAGCTAACCGTGTGGGGCTCTGTTGATACAATGGCGGCTACTTGGTTAAAAGGTGACTATTTAGACGATGGTCATGGCGGAGAAACGGGTTGGTTCAGTGCTGATGACACTAAATACGATAGTTATGGGGTCACAGAAAAGCACTATCGCATTGATAGTCATTCAACATACAGTATGTACGATGATTTTGAAGAAATGCCTTTTCAACCGATTGATAACTTAGGTCAGTATTGGTACCAAAGTTATGTGCAAAGCGGAAACCCACAGGTACTCGGCTTTGTATTTCACACCACGGATTTACTGCAACCACACCATACTTGGACAACATCAGCTCTGAATCATGCTGGCTGGGAGTCTTGGGTAAAAGACTATTATGATCAAGAATCATTAAATGATTTTACTTTGGTCAAGCAAGCAATGAATAGTTTTAGTGCGGTTGATACTAACTCAACAGACATCCGCCCATTACTAACCCAAGGCGGCGCTTTCTCCTATTCGCAAGGTGGCATCGTATTGAATTCTGAGGATCATTACGACCGTGTGAATACAGGAAAACAAGTGATCCCACATGCGATAGCTATGGTTGTTCACTTACTCAATCACGCGATGGACGTGAGATAATGCGATTTTTTTTACTTCTCTTGGTAAGCAGCTATTGCTTACCAAGCTTTGCCTCACCAAGTATACCTAAAGCCCTGACGCCTTTGGTTCACCAACTCTATCTTGAGCAAGGTCGAAAGCTATCTAAAAAGCAAACTGCGGCGCAATTGCTTGAAAACCAATTTTTATTATTCCAAGCGAGGCAACTTAACCCAAGTATTTTGGAACGCCAATCTAACGTTGGTTTCAGCACCGAATATCACGTCGATAAGTTTCTCGCAAGCTCACTCTTGCACTGGTTCCCAGCACTTTCTCAGCTTGAAAAAAAACACTACCCCTTGGTATTTGATAAAAATCAAATGCTCTCCTTACTGGGTCAGTACCCCGCTGACGGGCAATATACTGCAGAGCAATTACTCAAATGGCAACAGCAGCAGCTAACAAAATCAGCGCCACTGACACTTGCTCAAGTATTACACAGCCAATCAATGCAAAATCGCTTTAAACTTCACCAAGGAGAGCTCGCGTTACTGCAAGCTATTGTCAATCAACATCTCAATCAACAGGCGCTATTTACCGCCGCAAAACCTTACGTGGCAAAGCAAGGTCTGACAATAGAACAGTTACGACAAGTGGTAACCGCAGAACTATTGAGGCCGAGCATGCTGGCATTTCTTGGTGTTAAGGAAGAGATGCACGGTGCAACGAGCCAGTATGTTGATGCCCTAAGAAGTGAAATTCCAGAAAGTGCTATCGCGAAGTATTATGAGCGTCATAAGAAGAGATTTAAATACATCAAACAAGTCAGTGCAAGCGCAGCAAAGTTCCCCGAACAAAAAGCCGCACAGCAATTTAACGAATATGCAAATGCACACTCATGGCAACAAGCCGTCGCTAAATATACTCCCAATTTAATATGGCAAGCCAAACTCATTCCGCTGACGCGCCAAAGCACGCCAAAATGGGAAACACAGCTGGCGTTTAGTAACCAACAGGGCAAGATAACGCCTAGTATTCGCACGCCAAGTGGCGAATGGCTGGTATTGTATAGCCAATCACCGATATATGATTACTACGATGTGAAAAGTGAAACAGTACGCTACCAAGCACTGCGAGCACTAACCCAAGAGTTTGCTCAGCACAAATTCGAGCAAAATTATATGGCTTGGAAAGCAGCAAACAGCGGAGCGGTAATATGAAGTATTGGCAAGCATTGATCGTTATATTCCTTGGGGCAGTGATCGCTGCATTCACACTGCGTTTTGCCAACATCAGTTGGCAAAACGCCACATATAACGCCCTATCACAGGCAGAGGCTGAGCCCGAGCCGGAGAAAAGAGCTGAAGCATTAAGCGCACCAATCAATACTTATGCTCCACTCAACTCAAATGCCAAGACCTCACGCAAAGCTGTTAAGTCGATCACGGATCCTGAATATGTGCCGCCAATAAGCCGAGTCGAAAAGCAGAAGGATAATTTTCAGGGCGACTTGTCGGATACTAATGCCTACCAAGCGTATTTGGATCAAAAAGACGCCAAGTTAAAACAACAGTATATTGCGGCCGTCGATGTCAAAGTAGAGCAAATAGAAACACTGCTAGCGCGTGGGATTAAAGAGGGATTACCACAACAACAGTTACAAGAGGCAAGAGATAAAATCAATGCACTTAAAGACATGCAAAGTGAATTACGTATTGAACTAAGTGAACGTGATAACAAATAAAGTTAGGCAGTAGCTCCACTCGCCTAACCCCCTGCCAAAAGCGAAAACAATTAACGTACCTGCAGCTGAACCTTGCCGCTAGCCACATTAGGGTTTTTCATCACCGCATTGAGGACTACATCTTGTTGACCTCCGTGATAATAGCTAATAATTTCTTCCAGCACTTTTTTGGGAGTACTTGGATTCATCGCAAGTGCAAGGTGGGTAGCAAAGTCTCGTTTTAGACTCAAATAAGTTAGCGTGTTTGGTGCCGTCGCGGGGTTTTGTGCAACAGCTATATCTATCACATCGCCACTTTCAGGGAGATAAGAAACCAACGCTTCGAGTTGCTGAGCTGAAGTGTGACTGTCTTTGGCTTGTTTTAACACTACAACATGTTGATTCATGTGTAATAAGATATAGATCGCAATGCTGACAACACCTCCCCAAAGCGCTAAGTGTGTATATTTGATGCTCAGAACTAAGCCATCGACATGCATATCATGACGGGCAGCATGCATTTTCAAAAAGAAATAGCTAAAAATGGCGCTGAATAGAAAAACCAAAAAACTATGAATTAGCATGGCGTTTACACCAGCATCTTGCGAAAAGGGAGAAAATGGCACCTGGTGATGAAATTGTGCAGACATCCGAAACAACAGGGTATAAAATCCCCCCGCAATGAGTAACGATAACCCACCTGATTTCAACAACAATATCAGCTTATCTTTTAGTTCCATTCTTCATCTCAACGCAATATTTTTCTTCTACCATACAAGTAACCCGCTAAAAACACTACACAGATAACCTAAACAGCACTAAATTCACAGCCAATAACCCAACTTAGCCTTCTTTGAGCAAGTGGATGAAATACAAACCATACAGAGTAAAATCAGAAATTAGACAAAAAAAGCCGCCTTGCGACGGCTGGTTGGAAATCAATAGATTAGCTTAATATTACTTGCTCTCAAGTAAGTTGCCCGAGCCAATTTCTATTTTTCTTGGCTTCAGTGCTTCCGGTATCTCACGCTCGAGATCAATAACCAGTAAGCCGTGCGTTAGGTCTGCACTTAATACTTTGACGTGATCACCAAGTTGGAATTTGCGCTCGAAACCGCGCTCGGCAATACCTTGGTGAATAAATTTACGCTCTTTAGCTTCGTCAGCCGCTTGCTTTTGACCTTTCACAGTCAACGTATTGTTTTCTGACTCCAGCGTTAGCTCTTGCTCGGTAAATCCTGCAACAGCCATGGTAATTTGGTACTTGTCTTTACCTAGCGCTTCAATGTTGTATGGTGGATAGCTAGGTTGTTTATCTGTTCTTGCGGCAGCATCCATCATAGAAGCTAAATGATCAAAACCGATAAATGAACGATATAATGGTGATAAATCTACTGTACGCATAATTTTGTATCCTCTTAAAGCTATACATAGGTGCTCACTCTTCAAAAAGAACAAATAAGCACTTTAAAAACAAATGGTTATTTAATTTATGAGGCCCTATCGGCGTCCTCATAAAGCTATTTATGGCCAGCAAATTTATTTTCAAGGAAATTCTTTTAAAAATTTTCAACTTTTATAAAAAATCTTTTTAAAACAGACAAGTATATTTTTTCTATCACATGTAGGTCGCTGAGGGATAGATGTTCATTCACTTGATGAATTGAATCATTCTTTACCCCGCATTCGATCACTTGCGTTTTTCCGGTCGCGAAGAAGCGTCCATCAGAGGTGCCGCCTGCAGTACTTAAACTCGGATATTGCCCCGTTGTTTCTTGGATTGCTTGCTCTACCAGAGTTAAAAAGCAGTTTTCTTGCTTCGCGCCGGTGTAAAATGATTCACAAGGCCGCTCCCAACAGATCTCCAACTCAGTACCGGATTTAGCCAGAGACTCCTGAATGTACTGCACTACTTCTTGGCTTTTGTAAGCATGGCTGTAACGAATATTAAAAGTGATTTCACACTCTGCTGGTACTAAATTATCCACGATATTTGGAACTGTGATCCCGGTGACTTGCAGCGTGGTTTGCGATCCCACTTCATCTTTCCACCAAGGTAAAAGCGCGAGTTGACTAACTAACTGGCCGGCGACGTGAGCCGCATTAACGGTGTGTTCTGGATACGCCACATGCCCAGCCTTTCCTTTAACGTGAATACGTCCTGAAATGGCCCCGCGACGACCATTTTTTACCGTATCTCCCACCACTTGGTGTGAAGTCGGCTCCCCAACCAAACAAGCATCTAGCTCAATGTCATTTTCCACTAACCGCTCTGCGATCAATTTGGAACCAAACTCCGCTTCACCTTCTTCGTCAGACGTGAGCAACCAGTAAAAGCTTCCTTGTAATTTTTCGCGGTGCTGAAGTAATTCTTTGGTTGCAGCAAGCATTGCCGCAACACCACCTTTCATATCTGCAGCTCCACGTCCATATATCACGCCATCAACAATCTGCGCACTAAATGGCGGCACAATCCAGCCTTTATTATTTGCAGGCACAACGTCCACATGACCAGAAAAAGCAAAGGTGGGTCCTTCAGAGAAATGATAACTCGCAATTAAATTCTTTACTCCTTGCACCTCAAACTGCTCAATAGTAAAGCCCAGCGCGGCGAGTTGCTCTGACATAAAAGTGATAGTACCTGCATCACACGGCGTAACTGAGGGCGCTTGGATCAAGTGCGTTAATATCTCTGTGACGTAAGATGAGCTAAGATCTTGATATTGTGTTGCTAGTGACATAACTAAGAATGATTTGTAGATGAAATCTAGCAATTATTTAAAGATGAAACTTTGACCACAGCATTGCAGTTTTAATGCAAATTAATGACATCGAGAAAACTTAATCTAAATCAAACTTTCAAAAATTTCTGAAAGCTTACAATTTAAAAATTGATCTAGAACAGTTTTTCATTTTTTGAACCCTTTTAAGATGGCTTCATTGAAAACACACACTGTTTCACAGTTTAAAAATGTCCTCACATAGGGTTAGGAGAAGAAAATGAAAACTTTAAGCGCTGCACTTTTATCTACTCTGCTAGTTGCTGCTCCCTTCGCACACGCAAATTTCAGTGTTAATGTTGGTGCTATTAATGTAAACCCTGACAACACGGCTTCTGCCATTGATCAAGATAACTCGCTAGGCTTAGTCGCTGATTCAAATACTCAGCTTGGTATCACTCTTGATTACCACTACAGCGATAACATCGTGTTTGAACTAGTTGCGGCAACACCATTTTCCCATACCGTAGACGGTGCTGGTGGCTTGGCTGGAGCTGAAATTGCAGACATCAAACACTTGCCACCAACGCTACTTGCGCAGTACCACTTCTTTGATTCGAGTGCCAAGTTCCGTCCATTTATCGGTGCAGGCCTAAACTACACAGTATTCTTCGATGAAGAGCCAAGTGCAGCACTTAAGGCAACGCTAAAGACTAACGATGTGGAAGTTGATTTAGATAGCTCTTTTGGTATCGCATTACAAATTGGTTTTAACTACGACTTAAATGAAAAATGGGGTCTACACGGTATGATCTCCAAAATGGACATCAATACCGACGCAACAGTGTACGCAAACGGCGTAAAAGCATTGACTTCAGACGTTGAGATAGACCCTGTTGTGGCTATGTTCGGTGTGAAGTATAAGTTCTAACACCTAAGTAGTTTAAATCACAGATTTACTGTTACTTTCTCAATCCCCAAGGCCACTGATGTGGCCTTTATAATTTATATATTACTGTTTTTCTTTGCCTCTAACATGGCTTTCCAATGCATAATCTCAGGAGATAAAATAGGTGCTTCACCGTTAAACCCTGCCACTTCCAACATTTCCTCAACTGTAACTACCCCACCTTTGCGCTTGAATACTCCACGAACATACGCAATCGCATGTAGTCCACGCTTCGAATGAAATCGCTGCTCAATGTAAAAATATTTATGATCCCACCCCACCACCTTAGTGGTAATGGTAAACTTTTGCAGTGGTTTGATATCACGAATATAAGTAATCGCCGTTGCGTTCACAATTGGAAACCAGCGGCGTTTCATCACAGCTGCAAATAATCCAACTCGCTCTGTCATCCAAGTACGTGCCAAGTCCATGAACGCAAGATATCGAGAATTGGTCAAGTGCATATTAATATCACAGTCACTTGGTAGGGCACGATACTCAATATCTATCGGCGATAAAATGGAATCTGCTATTTGTTTATTCTGTCTTATTCTCCAAAACAACAGCAGTAAACGGAAATATAAATTCATAACAATGGTCTTACCAGTTAATAATTTTTCGATTCTAGCATAGCAATTCATATTCTAAAGTGATTATTTTGCTACGCTTACTTCTATAACCGATACATTGCTTTGACCCTTAGTTGCGGTAATGCTCTTGGTAAACTAGATTAATATCCTGAGCTTCGAAGAATGAGCGCCTTACTATCATGGCGAGAGAAGCCTGCAAAATAAGTTTAGAAACAACGAATTAGGCTTGGGCATGGCCAAGTCTATAATTAATAATAGCTAAAGTGAAGTCGATGAAAAAATTTTCCCTTTTTACTTATTTTACCTTGTTACTTGCCTTTTCCAGCGTGTGCTACGCAGACTTTGACTTTAAAGGAGAAGGCACATTAACTTACCCAACTGGTGTAGAAAAAGCGTTTGAGTTTGGTTTTGCTTGGAACAAACAGACTGAACAATTTCGCATAGGTGCGAATCTCTATGACATGTCTGAATTACCAGAGTCATACTCTGTCGCCATCACGCTAAGTAAAGACGATACCCGCGTTTGGATCCAAGAGTTCAATCAAGGTTTTATTTCTGAGTTTAAGTGGCAAATTGCAGATCATCACATCTCTCTTGTGAAAAAAGAGTTTAGTGACTCTGTGAAGGGTAATTACGTCTTGACAGTAAATGGGATAGATTATTTCTTTGCGCGAGATAACGTTAGTATCACACTCTCTTTTGAAGAAGATGGCATTAAGAATATTAAGGTCGATGGCGTGACAAAAGACATGGGAACCAAATCATAAGGGCCACACACACCGCATGGCCTTCAGATCATACCTTGACTGTTTTTCTGTTTATCCCATACTCACGCAGCTTGTTGGCAACGGCTGTGTGACTCAATCCCAAACGTTTCGCCAGCTGTCGTGAACTTGGATAAGCAGGGTAAAGTTTGCGCAACAAAGTTGCTTCAAACCGCTTCACGGCTTGGTCTAACGTCCCTTCAAAGTCAGACTCCAAATAACCTAAGTCATGCGTAAAGGTCGGTAGGTTTAGATGCTCGGTACGAAGTTCTTTATCGTCAAGCAACGAAACTGCACGATAAATAGCGTTTTCTAGCTGCCTCACATTACCAGGCCACGGATAATTCTCTAAAAACTCAATACATTCTCTAGCAAGAGTTGGCGCTGGATGGCCATTTTGCTGGGCATATTTTTGTACAAAATGCTCAGCCAGAGGCCCGATATCTGCTTTCCTATCTCTGAGCGGCGCAATTTCAAGTGTTAGTACGTTAATACGATAGTAAAGGTCTTCTCTGAATGCACCTTCTTGCACCATTGCAGGCAAATCTTTTTGCGTTGCAGCTATGATGCGAACATTGACCTTAACTTCATTTTCGTCACCGACTTTACGGAAAGTACCATCTTGTAAGAAACGCAGTAACTTAGTCTGTAACTGTGTCGACATTTCACCCACTTCGTCGAGAAATACCGTGCCACCATCAGCCTGTTCTAATACACCGCGTTTTGGCGCTGCATTTTCTTCATATCCTGCGTAACCAAAAAGCTCGGATTCAGCAACGTCATCAGGTAATGAGGCGCAAGAAAGTGCGATAAAGGGTTTTAGCGAACGATTGGAAGCATAATGGCATGCTCTAGCCAGCAGCTCCTTACCCGTACCAGTTTCACCTGTGATCAGAATTGGCGCTTCTAGCTGTGCCATTTTTCTGGCTTCACGTACGACTCTGCGCATCGCTGTGCTGTGATTGTGAATGGTTGCAAAGCTTTCTTGACCATAACGACGAAATGCACTGACTTGTTGGCCTAATCGCGACTGCGACTTGATGTTAATTACCGCCCCTGCTAATACGTCACCTTCGATCCCCTGAGGTACCGAAATTGGCAAAATATCAGCAATAAAATCTTCCCCACCCACTTCTACTCGAGTCGTTTGGCCTAATACCTCTTTACCTTCTAACCAGCGGGTAAAATTAAATCCTTTCAAAAGGTTGTTAATATTAGCACCGATCACTTCCTTCTCAACCATGTTTAGGTCACGACAAGCTGCGTCATTGCAGTGACGAACCCAACCTTTAGCATCAATAGAAATTACGCCATCAGGCAAAGCGCTGAGCAAAGTATTCAACTCATTATGCTCACGTTCTGATGGTAAAAACGCGGTAGTACGAACATCTTCAACGCCATCAATTAAACGGATCTCAGGCATAATTTTCTGGAACTGTTCAAATTCGATGGGTGGAAAGCTCACGTACATTCGACAATTTACTGAATCAACTTCTATACCTTTTAAGTCGACACGGTAACTCACCAAGATATTGAGAATTTCTTGGGCAATACCAATACGGTCAGCGCAATGTATCTCTAGACGCATTTGTTCCTCAAAGCGGGTTTTAACAATTGATGAGATCATACTCTAAGAATAGCTGGCCGACTAGAAAAACGTAAAGAATATTGAACAGGATTTTGTCTACTTTCGTAAATTCTTACCCTATACTAATAGTGAACAGAAAAAAGTTGCTTATTAAAACACCTTTCAGCGCTTATTAAGTTTTTGATTTAGAAAATCATATTCTATTTCAAAAGATTGCAACGCATAAACACTTATAGATATAATACTAAAGAATTAAATAATGTATCTTTTTTGAAAGCAGGTTGGCCACTATGAAAAAAATACTAAGCTTGGTACTACTAATTGCACTCACAGCCTGTTCTGTAGAAGATCCAAATGAAACAGGGCCTTCTCAAACTGATAAAGATGAAGATAAAAGCCAGCAAGATAGAGATAAAGAGACACCCAATTTAAGTGTATTGTTGAAAAATGCAAACACAGCGCCCATCGCCGGCGCTAATCTCACTATAAATGGTCAATCGTTTACCTCAAATAGCGATGGCATGTTTGACTTATCGACTTTAGCTTATGGTACTTATGTTGCAGAAGTATCTCACCCAGATTACTTGCCTTTGGTATTTACGTTAGCGAATCAAAATAATAACGAACACCAACTCTCGCTTGAACTAAAAGCCAAATCGAGCACCCTAAAAACCATACTTTTTGCTGGTGATACCATGTTTGGGCGTCGTTATTTCAACCCAAATTTAATTACGATGGGAAATTCATTGCCAAGCACACCTGACGGACTGATCCAACCTCAAAGCGCAGGTCCTGATGCCCAAGCGCTAGTAAAGTTTATGCATCCTTTATTTAAAAATGTTGATTTTGCTTCGGTTAACTTGGAATCTCCAATCTTAAAAAACCCAACCACGGTCCACCCAAGTAAAGAGTTCGCATTTTTTAGTTTGCCGGAATCATTAATTGCCCTCAACGATTTGGGTATTGACTACGTAGCTCTTGGCAATAACCATGTCTATGACTATCGAGCTCCAGGACTTAACGATACCTTGAAGTATGTTGAACAAGCAGGGTTTAAACACAGTGGCGCTGGCATAAATGCGACCGAGGCATTCAAGCCTTATAGTTTAAGCCTTGGTGAAGCAACCATAGATTTTGTCTCGGCGACTTCTATAACTGGCGACCAACATACTGTTACATACGTGGCATCAGACGCTAAAGGGGGCGCTGCCGATCTGACTGACACCAGCGGCATTAGAGAAACGGTGGTTCAGGCCAGTAACAACGGCCGCTTTGTTGTAGCTCAACTACATGGTGGTGATGAGTATGCTTACGCGCCAACAGCGTATATTTCAAACCGCTTTGATTTACTCTCCAACAATGGCGCTAGCTTAATGATCGCGCATCATCCTCACGTTGCACAAGGGTTTGGACTATACAATGGCGTACCAACCATACTTGGGCTGGGCAACTTTGTGTTTGAGCAAAATCGTCTTGAGACCTTTTTAGGACTGATCACTGTTGTCGAATTAGAAACCGCAGGCACTCCTAAAATCAGTGCATTAAAAGCCTATCCCGTTTATCTAGAAGACTATGTTCCTAAGTTTGTAAGTGGCGATCTTGCCAATGCCCTACTAAAACGCATCGCTGAATTTTCTTCACCCGAAATTGGTATCTCATTGCGCTCTGGATTTGCAGAAGTCACCTTTGATAAACCTATTCAAGCAAAAGAAATCGAGCAAAAAGTCATTACCTTGGAAGCCGGTGAGCACATTGTTGATTTACGCCAATATTCAAACAGTGCTGAGTTTCTTAGCAAACTCACTTCTAGTAATGCTCAAGCAGAGCTTGTGCTTGGTCGCGACTTATTGTTCTTTGGCGATTTTGAGGACTGGGACAGCGATGACGAAAAAGGAGAAGTCTCTCGTTGGTTGATTGAGGCTGACGATATCGCGCCCTGTTTAGTCGGCAAATATCGAGGTTCACAAGGGCTCTGCTTACAGCGAACACAATTTAATGAAACGCCAACGCGTGTGCCATTCAAGCATACTATTCGCACCATGCCAATAACACCAGCGCCGAGCACGGCAAAGGCTTACCATGAGCTGTCACTTTTTGGTTATGCTAAAGGAGACAATGCAGGTGAATTCAAGGCCGATATCCGCATCTTAACTTCAGAAGATAGCCTTATCTTTTCCGAGTCAACGCCACTGTTAAAAACAGCTGGCAGCTATGACTGGCAAACGTTTAGACAAGATATTACCTTACCTGACGATTCCATTGTGCTTGGCGATGAAGGACTGCCTGCTCGTGGAGTGCAGTTTGGCCTATCCATGGCACCACCAAGTAGCGGTGAAAGTGCCTTATTCTTAGATGATATTGCGATGATCTCGTGGCAGCGCCCACTAGAGCTTCAAAATGGTCAGTGGCAAAGCGCACAAATTCATGGCCTAGAATTTATTAAAATAAAAGTAGCGAAGACGACTGAGCTGACTCTCACTTTTAGCCAACAATAAGAGAATAAATAAAGCATGTCGGTTTTTAGTCAATTAAACTTTATAAAGCGCCAACGTGAGTTTTGGCTATTTATGAGCTTATTCGCTATTTTATTGCTCGTTTCAGTATCTGGTTTGTATAAGCAGGTTAACCTAATTGGCTTGCAATGGTTTTCTAAGCTCAATGCCACTCAAGCAACTGAGGTCGTTGTGGTTGAAGCAGAGAACTTACAACAGCAACATCAACAATTGGTAAAAGCACTTTCTAGCTATAAGCCAAAAGCCGTTGTGTTCTTTTCTAATACAGCGCTTTCACCGCAACAAAGCCGTGTTCCTGTATATTATCCTTTTAATACGTCATCAGTCTGTCTGTTGGACACAGAAAACTGGTATGGCAGCGCAATCAGTCTCACACCACCGGCGAGCTCGTGTGAAATACTATGGGATAAGATCTTTCCTCAGCATGGTGAATACCTCAACAAAATAATAGACTATTCACTACCTTATTATTCATTACCAAAATTCAGTGCACAGAGAGTACTGGATGAGGATCTATTCACAGCACAACTCAGTGAAAAAGTGATCTTAGTTGCCCAGCATTCAAAATTTTCATCCTTGGATAGCGGCGCTTATTTCGGTGCGCAAGAACTTCCGCCAGTTTACCTACAAGCATTTATCGCCAACAGCTTTGCATCAGACAGCTTTATCCAACCTTTGCATAAAGCGATGATAACTGCACTTATGTTACTTGCATCAATATTGTTCTTGGTGTGGTACCAAAGGAATGCAACTAAGACAAACTTGGTCATCGCTTCCTTGGCCAGTATTTTACTTGTAGTTTGTGGCCTCGCTGCGCATCATTGGTATTCAGTGTTATTGCCGCTTGGGGAGTTGTTGTCTTTGATATGGCTGACGCTACTTTGGGTATTTATCTCATTGAAATGGTCAGAAGAAGAAAATCTAAAATCACTGATAGCACTAATCCAGCAACGTATGTTAGGTCGATATCTTCCGCGTCACTTCCTAGAGCAAAACGAGCCTTGGGATGCGATAATCCAACTGGTTAATCAACAGCTCAACTTGAAAAGAAGTATCTTTCTCACCCGCTTAGAGGGTGACCACAGAGTAACTGAAATACGTGCAATACACTGTCAGCTCAGTGATATCTTAGAGATGCGACGAGACTACGAGCGAGTACCTTATTCAGATGCAATCAAAGCGTTTGGCGCCATCAAAATTACCCGCCCTTTCTTCCAACATCTAGCGGAAGATGAGCAGCAGTATATCGCGCCTTTAATGTATGC
The DNA here is from genome assembly GCF_005886105.2 of Pseudoalteromonas galatheae. NCBI lineage: Bacteria > Pseudomonadati > Pseudomonadota > Gammaproteobacteria > Alteromonadales > Pseudoalteromonadaceae > Pseudoalteromonas > Pseudoalteromonas galatheae. The sequence goes on along the minus strand of NZ_PNCO02000001.1, from coordinate 818,730 downwards.
GGGAGATGTTCGAGGCTTTTGGGCGCTAACTGTCACTCCACAAGATAACTTTGACGAGCAAGCGTTTATCAAAAATGTGAATCTCTTTGCGCACCAAATTGGTGAGTTGTTATTTCACTATAAAGTGTTTTCTGCTGAGCAGAAAAACCTCAAGAGCACACTAACTCGAGCACTAACCTTTTCTCTGAAAGAGCCATTAAGCCATAAAGTCAAAAATGCAATTAATGAAATGGATCAAAAACTCACCTCACTGGAGCATGTTTTTAATCAGCTCCATAGTGCCAGCATCTTATATAACTTGTTTGGCCAAATTGTGCAGGTAAATGAATCGCTTGAGCGCTTTGCTAGGGAGCATAGTCTGTCTATTTTTGACATGTCTGCTTTAGACTTGCTTTGCCGCTGTACCGAGATGGATAGTGAACAAGCCAAAGGAAAGCTACGCTATTTAACACTCAAACGTGGTAAAATCGTGTTGCCCGTCTATTTGGACAATCGCACTTATTTACTAAGCATTCGCGCCTTACTTAAACAATCAACGAGCCTTAATACCAGCACACCTTTTGAAACCAGCGGGGTGTTGTTTGAGTTCATCGACCTTGGAGAGCAATTATCTCAACTAGATGATAAAGAAGCCTTTTTAACACACTTGTCAGAGCAGCTTGCAGTTAATGAGCAGATTTTGCCTGAAGAGTGGGATGTCAAATAGATGGACTGGACATTGATGCTATTTCCGAGCGCAGGCGGACTTGGGCAGTCCGTTATTACTTGTGTTTGGATAGGCATCGCGGTTGTTGCATTCTTCAATCTTAGGTTTGGCTTCCCGCTAACCGGTTTGGTGGTCCCAGGTTATCTAGTTCCATTGTTCATTGTAAGTCCAACATCCGCCTGGGTGATCATTGTTGAGGCTATTGTCGTTTACGGCTTGATGCGGTTCTTTGCCAAAACACTTGTTGAGCGACTGGGTTATGCTGAAATGTTCGGTCGTGACCGCTTTTTTGCCATCGTTTTGTTAAGTATTATTGTTCGAGTTACCATGGATGTGTTGTTTTGGCCAGTAGTCGCTGCGCACCTCACACAATGGGACATCACGTTTGATTACGCAGCACAGCTTTATAGTCTCGGGCTTATTATCATCGCCTTGACAGCCAATGTAATGTGGAATGGCGGCTTTAAATACGGCGTAAAAGTCACTGCTATTCAGTTAATTGTGACCTATGTCATCATTCGTTTCGGGTTGATGACATTCACCAATTTTAGCATTGCTAATCTTGCCGTCATGTATGAAGCGGTTGCAGCCTCCATCATTGCAGCCCCTAAAGCTTACATTATCTTAGTGATCACCGCTTTTATTGCATCAAGAGCTAATTTAAAATACGGCTGGGAATTTAATGGTATTATGCTGCCAGCGCTGCTGGCACTGCAACTGATGCAGCCCACAAAGCTGCTCACCTCATTCGTAGAAACCGCGATTATTTTAGTCTTTGGATATTTAGTTTTAAACTTTACTCGTTTAAAACACGCCAATATCGAAGGCGCGCGCCTCATGTTACTGTTTTTTAACATTGGCTTTGTCTACAAGCTTATTTTGAATTACGTCGTCGTCGGTTACTTCCCTGCCTTAAAAGTGACTGATACCTTTGCTTTTGGCTACATGCTATCGACCTTACTAGCCCTTAAAATTTATCAAAAAAATGCGCTTGGTCTTGTGATCCGAGCAACCTTTCAAACTTCAATTGTCGGTGGCTTTATCGCCATTTGTATCGGCTTTGCGATTATGGTTATTCCGAGCCTATTCGAGAAAAGTAATACAATAGCGATAGACGAAACAACCAGTGATTTAACACTCAGCCAAGTGATAAGTGACTACAAAAGCCAATTATATACTCAAAGTACAACCAACGTGAATGTCAGCCAATATGTAACCGAACAGCAACGCAGTTACTTTAAACAAGCTATCAGACTGATTAAACAAGACACTGATTCAAACTATGCTGAGGCTGCCACTTTACTGCGTCAAGCTGGTTTTTCTTTACAGCGCTCGACACAGTTTTTAGTGATTAAAGATAATCAACAAGATAGTAAACGAGGCTTGTTTATTATTAACTTAGCAACGCAAAAAGCACATATAATCAGTGTGCCTTATCCCACCGCTGAACGACTAGCCAGTGAGGCTGGTGGCATTTTGTTTTCCTACTGGCAAAGTCAAGCTATCGCATTTGGTAATGCACGGCCTAACCAAAGTGGCGATAAGAATGGCAAACAAAGTGAGTTCTATCGTGACTTTTTCATGGCAATGGATATCCCAGAGGTCGTCCAGCTCAGAGAGGTTAATCGTCAAGTAAGTCAGGTGTTGCACCAACACAGTTTGAAAGAAAAAGCGCAAATGTGGATATTTAACAGTGTGCCCAACTCAGTGCAACAATCTGAACTTGCTACCTTGCTCAACATCAGCGATGCACACTTTGGTCTCGCAGAAAATGCACATTTACCTTACATCCAGTTCCATGGCCAGATGATAGAGGCGTACTTAAGCTCGGATAGCTATTCCTCGTTACTCAGCGCATATGGCCTACAACGTATCAATAAAGACATAGGTAAGATAAGCACAAGCGATGAGAGCATACTGGCTCTGATTGAAGCTTTTTCAAGTCACATTAGTGCCAAAGGCAGCGGCGCATTTAGTGCACTGAGTGATTCCAGTGCTGCATTGTGGGAGTATGAGGTATTAAGGCCGCTATTTGCCATCACTCAAAACCTTGAGATAGTCACGGCGCCAGAAACGCTTAAGGTAAGGCTGAGTCAAATAAATCGCGTAGCAAACCTATTACAGTATCAATTAACTTTAGTTGAAAATAACCAAGGGCAATTCGTTGCGATTTCTCCTTTAGATACCAAGTCTGCCTATGATTTGGGTCAAGGGATTTATTTTATTGCCTTGTTGGCTAAGCCATCTCTCACAATAGCCGTACCAAGACCGCTTTTTGAGAGCAACACTTTGGAATTTTCAGGCCAACTGTTTACGGCAACCCATGCAAAGTTGCTGGCAATCGCTGGTGCTCATCCATACACCAGCATCGACGCAAACGTAATGGCAGCCGATAACGTGCGCTCATTGTTTAATGTGGTGTATCAAAGTGCACAGCGCTACTTTTATGATAACCCTTTACTTAATTTACAGATCCGCAGTCATAGCGCGCCCGCAAGTGTCAGACCTTCAGCGCTTGCTTACCAATTCACTACGCCTAACCCTATTCATAATGACACTATTGCTAAACTACAAAGGGTGCTGGCAGATCTGGGTGTTAATACTCAAACCGTATTAGGACAAGAAGCGACAAGAGGCTTAGAGCTCGGGACCACCCCACAGTCTGGATATCAGCTGTTCGCGCCAAAAAGTGAGTTAGCGGCACTGTGGTTGGCATCAGATTTTAAATCGCACTTTGCTATTGCCAATGATGCCTTATTGCAGCGCCTTTTGGCTATTGCACACACACCTAAGCTCAAAGTAATCGACTTACTTACCCTTTCTCCAAATGATTGGCACGAGGCCACTCCGCAATTTATTGACGCACTTAACGTGGCCACAAGGCGTTATGCCACCACCCAACATTTACCGGTGCTCCATGCACTCTGCCAATTCGAAAGAAAATGTGACATAAGCGTTTTCAGCACACAGAGAAATGGTGAACTGGGATTAATGTTTACGCGTGACAACAGACTGCTAGCGTTATACTTACCAAGAAGAAATCGCGTTATTGATTTAGCCACTTATGCGAAAGCGGTTCATGAGGGGCGTTATGTTTTGGATTAAGCAGATATTACGATTTACTATTGTTGCGGTTTTTCTACTACTTTTCGTTTGGGTTGCCGTTACTTTCTTTGTGTGGGTAAAATCGGCGGAACCCTCAAATACTTCGACTCTATTTAATATTCGCTCCAATGTTCATTGGCTAAAAACCGACGGTATACTGAAATTTTCATTTTCTCCCTCTCGGACTATGTCTGTTCGGGTGTTGTCCAATGGGATATTCGAATCTCAGCCGTTGGATGATCAGCCTGTTAACTACGCTATTGAATATCAATTGCTTGATACAAAGGGAACGGTTATTTATAAAGGTACTTATCACCATGCGGCTAAAGCTGCCTCAAACGACTTTCAGCAACAGGTAAAACAGATTATTGAAAACCGTGAAGCGTTGGCCGTGGCGTCGGGGCAATCCTTCTATTTAAATCGTGAAGAATTACAACAGGCTACAACTATCACTTTAAAGTTGATACCAGAAAATGCTCAGCTTAAAGGCGTTGTGGTACGTGTCCATGCCCAAACCAGTAACAGTATTACCGACCCCGCCAAAGCGTGGCTTAAAAGGCCAACAGAGTGGCGCGAACGCATGACGAATTATCACACTATAGGTGAAAACGCCTTAACCAACGAAGAAAAATACAATTCGGTCATGCTGGATTGGCAAAAACTAGCACCACAGGGCGTGCCAAACATCGACTTTCGTGCTGACTTGTTATACGAGTCACTCCCCTACAATGTGCTTAACCATGATTTCTCGACCCAGCTAGATTTAGACAGTTTGTTTATTTCTGAGCAGCTTAGCGCCAGTTTTCGTGTCTATGAACACACGGAATATTCACTAAGCCACCCCGAAAATGCAGATCTTATTTTTGTTTGGCACGATTTACGCCAGCTCGACGCGCCAAAGCAACTAACGCCTGAGATGCTATCCAATACGCAATCAAAACTGAGCAACTTACCAGCCGGCCTTGTAACCATTAGCTCAAATTCTCCAACCAGCATTCGAGTATTTGGCAATGGTGTTGATCCAATAGTCCCGCTGCATAGCTATTATTACATGTTAAACGCACAAACGCCGGTTTACTATCAAGTGTCACCTGAAAGCGATATCGCTCTAGAATGGCGCGCGCCCATTGGCAGCACTATTTCGGTAGGTCTCTATAGCAATAATAAACTAATCAAGCACTATGCTTTTACCGCAACAGCAGAACAAGCTCTGTACGATAGACTGATAACTGAAACCACGGAGCGTCAAACCTTACCAACAGCCCAAAAGCGCTACTTGGCAATTCCAAATAGCGTTAACCAAATCAAAATTGAAGCCGAAGACGCGATGGTGAAATTGCAAGCCCGCAGCCCAACATTTAATTACCTGAGCCACCGCTGCGAATCTATATGCAACCCTGAAAACCCAACCTATCAAGGTATCGATGCATGGTTTAGTCAAAAGGCCGACAACCACTACCTTTTCCATACACAAAAACAGATAGTGTCCGTGCGTCTATTTGAAGCGCCACCCGAAGTACCTGAGTTTCTACCTCAATATCGCTCCAAAGACTTGAATCAACTTTTACCTGTCTCAGATATCGCACTGGTACCCATTGAGCAAGTTTACTTTGACAATTCAGTACCGAAAATGGAATTTGAGTATCGTCAGATAGCTAAATCTGAACTCTTTAAGCTCGGTGAAGCAACAAACTACCCAAGCAGTGTGATTGTGAAGCAAAAGCGTAAACCAATGCTATTTGAAGTTCCCCTGAACAGCTTGCAAGTAGAGGCGTTAGCTAACACCCAAGCACTTTTTATCAATCAAGGGTTACCCAGAACCGTGAGGAAGATCCGCCTGTACAAAGTGGCTAAAGCGACACCAATCACTGTTGCTGTTAGTGATAATAACCTGCAACCTAACGCTTTGGTCGTCAAAGTATTTAGTACCGACTATCAAGATAAAATCACCGTTGCAACCACTCTGGATAGCACTAAGGTACTCACCCCAAGCGATGAGTACACCATTTTAGCTAAACACTTTGTCCTACATCCAAACACAGCACAAATGAGGATGTTTTTTAACCCTAGTCACACTGAGCTGTACGAGTACCCAAGTATTACTTTGCCACTGTTTCAAGACTTAACATCACCTAACACCATAACGCTTCGCTTTTCACATGATGTTTGGATAAGTGTACTGGAGGAACATGAACAGCCTGATGCAACATTAAACTGGTGGCAAAATGAGACGCCTTAGTAGCTACGCGCTTTACATTATATTCAGCCTGCCATTAAATGTTAATGCTGCGGTTCCCAGCAGCAGCACAATGGCGCACTGGTTTAACCAACCTGTGACGCTCGACGGCTGGCAATTAACGCATCAAGCAGAGCAATTTACATTGACGCCAAAGCCTCAAAGTGATGCGCATGGCGAAGTCATTTATGCGCCAAAGCATCGACCTTGCGTGGTATCTGTTCCACATCGTTTTCATGATAAGCATACACTGACCATTGGTGAGCATATTTTCCAACACAGTTGCCAAGTACTCGTGAGCAACACAAAGCACAGATACAAGAGCAATGACACAGCAAAAACCTATGATTACGCCAAGCAAACACACAATATTCACGCTTCAGCGGTTGTAGGTTTTACATCTTTACATCCAAAAGCAAAAGTGTTCCAAATACATGGGTTTAGTCAGAAAAAGCGAAAGTCCGACGCAGGTAAACTAAGTGAGATAATATTAAGCCAAGGCAAAAGTAATAATGACACACTATGGAAGTTGAAATCTTGTCTTGTTAAACAAGGTTATCGGACGCTGATTTATCCGCAAGAGGTGCGAGAATTAGGCGGGACGAAAAATGTCCTACATCAACTTACGCTCCCAGAATATAGTTTTATCCATATTGAACTAAGCTATCAAATAAGAAAGCAATTAATTAATAACAATCAACAACTAGAGCAGTTTACTCAATGCGTGCAATCACTTTTATAATGACACTATTGCTGTTTGCAACGATATCCCGAGCCAATGAGGTAGGGATACAAACGGCTGCCCAATGGGTTGATTTGCCACGTATGCAACTTACTCAAGCTAGTGCCAACAAGTATTTCGCACCGCAGCAAAAAGCGTGGTTGTTTTTGCCAAGCCGTGCTTGGTTAGTCACAACACCAAATTCCCTTGAGACATTTGAGTTTTTTGCAGGTGAAACGCCAGAGCTACAGCGTGCTATTCCAACGTCCGACTGGTTATGTGCTCAATCCCGCTGCCAATTGAGCGCAACGGAACAAAATCGATTAATTCAGGTTGCATACCAAGGTGATAGTGATCAAACTCTCGCACTTTGGCAGGGCAGCATGCACAGCCACAGAGATCCTTATCGAAGAGCCCTTAGACTGCCGGGGCTTGACGACCAAACACTACAATTAGCGCAAGATACAGAGCGCTGGTTCCATCTACAGCCTACTCAAGTGACAAGCGTGTTCTTTGAACACGCCAAAAAGCTCAAACTAGAGGTTCGAAAAGATCTGCATGCGATTGCGCAAAATGGCACCGTCACGATTAAAGTCAATGGTGAGGTTATCAGCACCATTGCGATATCAGATATCCAAGCGGACGAGTACCTTGAGCCTAAAGTAGGCTTGTCTAATCAAGATTACATTGCCGTCCCAAAAGGTAGCTACCTCACCATCACAGCTACCGTGCCTACCTATGTCAACTTACTACAAATGCATCGTGGTATATACGATGACAATGCAGGAATAAAGCAGCAAGAGCGGTTGTTTAACCCATACTGGAGCAAACAGCTAAACGAACAGCTCAGCACCCTCTACATAGATGGTGATACTTCATCACTCGCTTTTAACGTTGAAGACACAGCAATAGCTTTTAAGCGTAAGCAAATGCTTAATGATATTGCCTCTACGGTTTATTTTTTAACGCCAAGCTCTTCTCAATCGCTCACTCATCATGTTGCCCTAAGCGGAGTGACACTTGGCAGTCGCACAGTCTCAGGTCATGTACTGCTCACCTCAAGCGCCCAGCGAGTGAATTACATAACGTCATCTCAGCCACTTAATTATAACCTTGAGAACATATCAAGGATTGATAACGAGATTACTCTATATATTCGAGCAAGAACGAAAGAGCGCTTAACCATCACCAGCGAGCATGATCAACACTCGCTGCTGGTTACACCTAGCGGTCACTTTCAAAGGCTTACCCTAAAGGTAAACCCAGCATCGACAAATATAACGATAAAAGGTGCTAAGCAAGCGCTTGATATCGCTGCAGCAGTGAATCGCTTACAACCATTTCCCGACTTCTTACCTATGACGCAGGAAGCATTATCCAAAGGGTCACTTATCCAAGAACTGCTGACAAGAAGCAAACAAAATAGAGCAGATACTTATAATTTATCTCTCAGCGGGCTGAGCGCACCAGAGTTAAGTGTCAAGACAGACAGCCATAGCCAGTTTATTGCCATCAAAGTACTTGCAGAATTGCAAATCGTAGCAAAGACTAAGCCACTCATTGCACTTGCAAAACTGAAGCCTTATTTGAACGGCCATAGCGAGCAAGTTATGCTAATGGCTTGGCAACTTAATATTGCTATTTTGACGCAACTAGAGCGCAGTGGAAACGCCGAGGTACTACTAAAATCACTACTTAAAAGTAGCGCTCAATCTTTAAGAGAATACGCTGCCAATGAGCTGCTCTCGAGATACTTAGTACTGAGTGAATATGTTCAAGCTAGCCTTTTGTGCGCCGCCTACGGAGCGGATATTACACAATATCAATGCGATGACATTCTGTTGACATACCTGCTTGACTCAGGAATTGTGCAAGAGGCGCTTTGGACAAGTCAGCAAATGATGCTAACACCTGAACAAGCCGAGCAAGTGGCTATGATTCAAGCAAATGAATTTACCCAGCCTCAATACAGCCTTGATCACTATGGTGTACAGACCGTGGAGTCGATGGATGATCAAACCGAGCTACACTCACTAAGCCTTGGTAACCCCATCAAACTTGTCGCAAAAAAGCCATTGACAGTAAAACTGAGCGCACGAGCGGCTTACCAAGGGCAACAATATAAAAATACTCAATGGCTGCTGTACGAACACAACGGCGAAACTAAGCTATTACCTATATTTAGCGATATCGCCGCAAACTTACAATTGCAGCCACAAGCCACTCGGTTATCTATTGCATCACAGCAATATATCCAGTTAGCAGCGAATGAAAGCCTCACCCTTTTCAGCGAAAACGATTTGTTTGTGGATATCAAGGTGCAACCAGAAGCTTCGAACATTCTCGCAAATGCAGAGCGGTCTGCACACCTGGTTAGTAGCGCTGATTTACTTCTAGCTAATGAGCTCAGCGCTAGAGAAATTGCCGTAAATACTTTATATCAACTGAGTCAACAAGCACTAACAAATGAAGACTACAATAGAGTCCTTCAACGTCTTCACCCAAGCCTATCGGGTGATGCCATCTTAACCGATTTATATGCTCGCCTAATGCGCTATGGTCAATGGCAAGCCGCCGAGCAATATACAAGCTATGTGGGTACACAAAAGGTCGAGGTCGATACGCTTACAGCACGAAGCTTTGGTGATCAGATAACTGCACACCTCACAGAAAATCAGCTGTCTGGTCTGTCGCTCAGAGCAAATGAAATACTGACTATTGATTTTTCTGAGTACCAACACGTCCAAGTACGACTAAAGTTTGCTTACTCTTCCGCTAAGCACGTTGTAGCACCGCCTGCTAATGTAGAGCTAGTAGGGCCAAATCAAGGTGATGTCATCTCATTGCAACCTACACAACCGCTCTATTACGGCATTAAACAAATCGAAACACGCCAAGGGTTACTGCAATTGCGCTGGCTCAACCCTCTATCTGGACAAAGTGTGAGCGTACGCCCGCAATACTTCGATCAAGGTCAATGGCATGATATTCCATTGGATACTAGACAAATTTTTTATCGCTCTGACAAAAGCACTCCTATCACGGCAAAATTAACTCGAGATAGCCTGATTAAAATTGAAACTCTTGCAGACGGTAATAGAAGTGAGGCCACCTATTTTCACCCAGCGGGACAAGTTTCACTTACCGCTCAACAACAGCAAACGTTAGCACGCATGTCTATCTGGACGTTAAGCCCAACGTTGCATCGCGTTAACCTAGTGCCTGAAGTACCACTGTTTTTAAAAGCCAAACAACCGTTGGCTCCAACAAGTGCTGAGCCAGTATTTCAGCACGCTCGTATTGAAACCGATGAAAGTCGCACTGGCGTCGAAGGCTTTTTGAATATTGATAGCGATGACATTGTACAAACAACAGAGCCTAGTCCTAGCAGAACCACACTCGATTTAGGCTTGTCATTAAGAATGAAAGATGAGAATAACTGGTATCGTATCGATACTTTCTACACGATGGACAATCATCATCAAGACACCTTCTCCATTAACGGACAATATGATTGGCTTTCACAACAGTCGAGTTGGTTTGCAGAAGCGAGAATACGTAATCGCTGGCAAGATGCAACGGCCATCAGTGAAACCCATTTAAGCTCAAGTATTTCGGCAAAGCTTGGCCAAATTCACCGCTATAATACTGGTTTTAGAAGCATTTGGTGGTGGCAGCCTTTTTACACTTACACCAGTATCAGCAAGGAAGAGTTTATTGCAGACGAGCAAATTGGTCCTGATATGTACACCTTTTACCGTAATAACCATAAACATGGCTGGCAAGCGCATGCTGGGCTGCGCTATCAACCTTGGGTTGATAGCTACTTCAGCTCAAGCGTTACTCTGACGTCTAATCAGGATTGGCAAACGCTCGATAATGCACTGTTTTCATTTGATTGGAGTCAATTTTATCAAGGCCATATTTTCAGCGCAGGATTAACATCAAGCTATGTATTTGCTGATCAGAACCGCCCCAACCCAACATGGCAATACTTAACTCAATTAGGTTGGCAAACGGGTTTTGACTTTAGTCATGACACCGCTGGTTGGTTGAGCGTAACTTGGACTCAAGACTGGTTTAACAATACACATCAAATCGGACTCCAAGTACGTTTAGGTAATTTACAGCAAACTGCTTTTGCCCCCTATGCGCATGACGAAATCATTTTCGAGTCGTTACAGCTAAGTCATTTATTAGAGCAAGATTTACATGAGCGCTAAAGCCTTAAAGAGTCAATTAGAAGCCCTATTTTTTGCCGAAACTGAAAGGTTTTGGTTAAACCTATATCAGCATAAGTATAGTGCGCTGATCGACGAACTATGTGCATGGGAGCTACTCTACAACCGACCTGAAAATGAGGATGAAACCGATTGGCTTATGCTTCAATCTATCGCTTTTTTAAGGCATAAGATTGAAACCCTAAATGAGCAAATTTTGCAGCTAGAGGTTGCTCACACCGGATTTGTTCAACGTATTGCAAAGTCTGAATTTGCCAGCGAAAAAGAACTACATATTATCGCCTATGCTCAGGAGCTTGGCGCAACTAAAACGGTGTTAGAGCAAGATAAAAAAGCTTTTTCACGATGGTTTGACGAAGGTGCTGTGGTTGCTCGATATCAGCACCAAGTTGCCTCGCTAGAGCAACAGATTAAGTTTTTAATAGCTAAACTTGGCGCGCTAACTAATCGTTATCTACGTGCCCACCACGATACGCTAGAAAATGCCTGGCAACGCTTAGATTTGCAGCCATTTTGCTTGAGCTTACTCGGTCATAGTCAGAATCAACACATTCGTCATGGCTTGATCCGTGCACTAGTTAATATGGTCGCAACGTTAAATAGTTATGAGGCCGACCCAGAATTAAACGCAGAGCTTATCGCCAAGCTTATTGAGCTGCTTGAGTCTGACAACATGCCCTATCAGGCAACCGTCGACATTTTAGAGATTTTAATACATCAGCGCCCCACCTTTATTCGCGCCTATATGTGGGCTTTACTAGAGGAAGCGAACAACAACGATAGCCAGCAAGTAGACGCGGAAATACTTTATATTTTAAGTGTTTTCCCAAAAATTATTGTCAGCCAATCAAAGCTCACTGAAAAAGATTTCAATATGCTTCGTGCGCTGAGTGAGCACACATTGCCAAGAGTGCGACAAGTCACTTTAGAGCTTGTCGAGTTTTACCCTACGGCATTTGCACAAGATTTAATAACCAAGCGGTTTGAACAAGAGAGTGAAAATGCCGTTCGCTTCACTCTGATAAAACAGCTATCCGCAGACCGATTTTGTCAACAGGACTTCGCATTTTTATTGTGGCAACGCGTATTAAGAAGTGATTTTAGTATGCAACTTAAGCGCTTAGCGCTTGAGCAAAGCGCGCGTATTATGCTGAATATGCAGCTAGAGTCAGATCAAACTGATCTCTGTTTTAGGCGTTTTATTGATACCTTAAATGACTGTTTGTCGAGAGAAACAAACATCGCGGTTTGCCGTTATATCACCAGAGCCAGAGAACAGTTAAGTAGCTTCTATCATCAAGCCATCATAGCGCAACTCAATGCATCTCTTGAAGCCAAAGAGCAAAGTGAAGCACTTGCAAATTGGTCTCGAGATGAATTAGGCCGCTCACTTTCTTATATTGCGCAGCGTGGTCAAAGCCTCAATGCCTCAAAAATGAAAACAGGCTGGCGCATTCAACAGGGTTACCGTCAAGCAAGAAGGTTATGGCGAGTATTACACGAAATAAGACACCCAAGTACCGATAAGCGTCAAAGCTATTCTCACACTAAAGCGAAAAAGCCCAGCGTGTTGATCCATGCCCCCAGCTGCACTACCGCAGAAATTAGCGAAACAACAGTGCCTGGGGAGTTACTCTTTAACCTCGCAGAGCAAACCAGCAGACCACATTTGCCATTACTCGACTTTCTGCTAAGCGTGCTTACCAATGACCATAGTAAAGAAGATGCCAAAACCTATACGCCAGATGGTATTTTAACGGTCATTCCGCCACCAACTTTATGGCGACGCTTAAAAGCCTACTGGACTATAACGTGGCAGTTTGCTGATCTTGACCATCTACGAAAAGGCAACGAATTAGAGCAAGGTAAGTATTTAGACACACTTAACACCCTTGGATTTTCGTTGCACTTTAGTGCCTATGGTGACATCGCAAAAGCACCATTCCCTGTCGCGACAGACATTCAGCGACTTTATACGCGCTCAGGCGCTACTTCAGCGCTGCTCACCATTTGGAGCAGTTTTAAAGAATATGTTGATGCTATTTATCAAAATAGTATTTCGCAGCTGGTTTTCTTTGTGCTTGCATTTATCAGTTACTTTTGGACTCGCCATATTTATATCAGTAAAAGAATAAAGCAAAACCGCAAACACATTCCGGTCTCCATTGGCGGCTGGGGAACCCGAGGAAAGTCAGGAACCGAGCGTCTAAAATCAGCGTTATTTAGCAGTTTAGCCCTGAGAGTTGTGAGTAAAACCACCGGCTGTGAGGCGATGCTTATCTATTCAAAGATTTCTGGCGAACAGTATGAGATCCCACTTTTTAGGCCCTTCGATAAAGCGAGTATTTGGGAGCAAGCTGATGTTTTACATTTTGCAAAACAAGTAAAAGCGGACGTTTTCCTGTGGGAATGTATGGGCCTGACTCCTAGATATGTAAAAATTCTAGTTCGCTGGATGAAAGATAATTTTGCCACCATTACCAATGCCTACCCAGACCATGAAGATATTTTGGGCCCAACAGGTTTAGATGTGGCAAAAGAGATGTCTGCTTTTTTAGGCTACAACACCCAAGTGTTCACCGCCGAGCAGAATATGGCCTCTGTGCTCAACTTGGCCGCGGAGCAAAAAAACACCTCACTTATTCAAATTCATTGGGGAGATGGATATCAGATCACACCTGACATCCTCGCGAAATATCCCTATGCCGAGCACCCAGATAATATCGCTTTGGTCTGCAAGATGGCACAATACATTGGCATTAATAAGGACTATGTCTATAAAGAGACGGCATCTAGAGTTATTCCAGATGTTGGGGTGCTACAACAGTTTGCAACTGCAAAGATTGGTACAATTAGCCAAAGTTTTATCAATAGCATGTCTGCCAATGAACGCTTGGCAACGATTGAAAACTGGAAACGTCTAAACATCGTTGAACAGGGAAAGCAGGGGCAAATTGTTGCACTGATCAACAACCGTAACGATCGTGTTGCGCGTTCACAAGTATTTGCGAACATTCTGGCCAATGATCTGCATTTTGATGTAGTTGTCGTTATTGGTACCAATATTGATGGCTTTTTTAAGTACTTTCTCACTGCACTGGAAAACCTCTTACACGGTATTTTTAGCAACAATGACCACGACTCACTGCGCGACTTACTTGGCCGTTTTAGGCTTTTACTATCGAAAGAGACGCTGATTGCATCGTTAAATACCCCTAAAGACACGCTGCCTGAATCTGCGTTTTCAAGTATCGACTCACTACAATCACAACTTAACAGTGAAGATGAAACACATCAGCTAATTCTAAAACGTTTTGAAGCGTGGACAATTGCCCATTCGATTTTGGAAGTTGAAGATCTGAACACTAAGCTTTCACAAACAGCGGCCCTCGCAGAGCAGCTTGCTAAACTCAAATGCACGTTAGTGCATGACAGTGATATCAAGCCCGATCCGTTAAATCAAATCATCGCTAAACAAGCGCTGCCAAATGAACATCAAATCATCGTCGGGATGCAAAATATCAAAGGCGCGGGACTCGGCTATGTATACATGTGGCAAAAGTGGCAATTATTTAATCAGCATTGCGAGCGTTTGAGCCGCCGCAGCGTGACACAAACTGAGTTTAGAAATGGCCTAAGTAGAATCTTGCAGCAAGAGGAACTCAGTGCGATTGAGTGTCAATACTTGGCTGACAAGCTCGAATTGTTTGCAACTTTGCCCAATGCCCAAAGCGAATTCAGTCAAGCTGAATTAACGCAAATAAAGCGCAAGCTTGAGCAACAGAAGCAAAGGTTAGAAAGCAAAGATAGTACCTTTTCTCACTCCCCGGTAACACGGTTTTTGAACAAGCTGGTCGAGTCATTTTTAGATGCTGGCGCAGCGGTAAAAAGGAAAAAGATCGCGGTACAAGTGTATAAAGATATCGCCGATTTTAGGATCACAATAGAAAAGGCAACGCTCATTTTAAGTGAATTAAATCGCTCGCAAAAACCAGGATGGCTGAAATTACAAAGTGGTAAGCGCCGCAAAAAATAGCTAGGCGCTCGTTACCCAACCATCAAAACGTAGATGAGTTTAATGATCAGCGTGACCATTAATAATGGCAGTACATATTTGGCATACTTTTGCATTTTATCTAGCCCTAAACGCTGCTGATACTTTTCCAATAAAGGTATCAAGACAACCAATGCAATGACTAAACTCACTAATAATATAACTACGTTCATCTTAGCTCCTCTTTCTAAACAGGTATCTTACAACCAGTGTTCACTTCAAGCAAAATTCCAGCTATGCTCATACACACATCTGACCAGTAGAATAACAATGATGAAAACTGCTATCACCGAATTATTTGGCATCGAAAAACCCATTATACTCCCCGGCATGAGCTGGATTTCTGTACCTGAGCTTGTTGCAGCAGTAAGTAATGCTGGTGGCTTAGGCATTTTAGCCACAGGTCCGCTCAGTAAGAACGAAACACGTGAGGCAATACGAAAAATTCGTGAACTCACCGATAAACCTTTTGGCATTGGTGTGACCTTAATGATGCCTGGCGCCAAAGAAAATGCCAAAGTCGCATTAGAAGAGCGAGTGCCTGTTATTAATTTTTCTTTAGGAAAAGGCGACTGGCTGGTAGAAGCGGCTAAAGCCTACGGCGGGAAAGTTATTGCGACTGTGGTGACGCAAAAGCATGCCTTAGCAGCACAAAAATCTGGTGTCGATGCACTATTGGTTACTGGACATGAGGCTGCAGCCCATGGCGGTGAAGTGACTTCACTGTGTTTGGTGCCGAGCATTGTCGATATTGTTGATATACCTGTGATTGCCGCAGGGGGATTTGCCGATGGTAGAGGACTTATCGCCGCGCTAGCACTTGGCGCAGAGGGGGTTGCGATGGGTTCTCGCTTTGCAACATCCAAAGAAAGTCCTTTGCATCAACATGTCAAAGATACCGTAGTAGAAAAAGACGTTGAACAGACGATTTATTCCAAAAACTTCGATGGTCTTTATGCTCGAGTAATGAAAACTCCTATGGCTGAAAAGGCAACGCGCCGCCCGATGAACTTTTTCATGGCCACCATAAAATCATTCAAGGCCGCTAAAATGGTCGACATGCCTTTATGGAAGCTACTACTAGGACTGCTTTCTCAATTCGATAAAATTAAGATGCTGTCGCTCTTTGGTGCCGCCACCGAAAAGCTCGAAGCCGCCACTATTCACGGAGATTTAGACCATGGCGTACAGTTTATTGGTCAATCTCAAGGCTTAATTCAAGAAATCGAGTCAGTACAAACCTTAATGGATAATATGATGGCTCAAGCCACTGAAGTGCATTTACGTATCAGCAACATTACCCCCGATTAACGGATGTTTGGTATTGGCGCGCTAAAAGCGGTATTATCTTGCTTAATATCGCTCTGGCCTTAGTTGCGCCACTCAAGTGCTGACCATAAATTCTGATTTTATAAGTGACTTTCAATGCCTAAACATTATCTTTTCTACATTGAGCAGCCATATAGCTTTGCTATTCTGAGACCACTCCAAAACGCTATCCGTGCTAACGGTGACGTGGTGAAATGGTTTTTAAAAGGTAAAGATGTAAATTCAAGTTCACTTGCAGCAGGCGAAGTAGAGTTACTAAGCGTAGAGGACGTCAAGGCGTTTAACCCCAGAGCTGTGTTTGTACCAGGAAACGTTGTTCCTGACTTTTTCCCAGGTGCCAAAGTACAAGTGTTTCACGGATTAGAATATAAAAAGAAAGGTCACTTTGGGATCCGCGGTTTCTTCGATTTGTATTGTACTCATGGCCCTATTACAACTGCGCCATTTAAGCAACTAGCACAAAAGCATGGCTATTTCTCGGTGATTGAAACTGGTTGGCCAAAGCTCGACCCGTACTTTGATTACACCAAGCAAGAGAATGAAAAGCCAGTCATACTGTATGCTCCCACTTTTTCACCAAATCTCACGTCGCTAGAAGCATTACATGCGCAAATCAAACAGCTAGCAGAGTCAGGAAAATACAGAGTCCAACTTAAGTTTCATCCTAAGACGAAACAGCAGTGGCAACAGATGTACATAGAACTTGAAACCATCAGCGACTTTGAAATCGCCGGGAATGACAATCTCATTCCACTCATTCAACAAGCTGATGTAGTGATTTCTGATACATCTAGCGCTGTAGATGAATCACTGCTAATTGGTAAGCCGGTTATCACTTTTAATAACCACCAACCTCAAGATGCATTAATCAATATTACCGACGCCAGCAAATTGTCTGAAGCGGTCGAACAAGCACTTAATCTGTCCCACGCACAAAGTGAACGAATTGAGCAGTATATTCAGCAAGTGCACCCTTATCGCGATGGTAAAAGCGCAGAGCGCATACTCGCAGCGACAGAGACTGTAATCGCGGCTGGATTAAAGCGTAAACCGCTTAATTTATTGAGACGTTACAAAATACGTAAAGCACTAAATTATATGAAGATAAAATAAAATTTGTGACCTTGAAAAAATAAAAAAGCTCACTTCACGGTGAGCTTGTTCATATTAATTTATCACTAACTTTAGCAGTCACACTGCCAGTATTGATTGCCAGTTTCCGTCAAAGGTGGACGACAAGGAATGCGACTGTTTGCACCACCAGCAATGTTTGGTGTTTGCTCTTGAGGCAAGTTTTGTTGTTTATCTAGTTGTTTTAAAGCTGTTTTTTTAAATTTTAATTTCATTTTCTTATCCTTGAGTTATTTTAATTAATTTACAAGCTGTATTGTTCAAGGTTGCAAGGTTGGCGAATAGCGTTCTCCGTATCGCCACACTAACCTAAAATACAGTAAAATTAGCAACGGCAATGCCCATAATCCGTACTAGTCAAGGTTTCTGTAAAGGTAAGCTTAGGCTTTTATCTAAGTGCTTTAGTGCCGATTTTGCTTGCTTTTACTTCATCATCATTTCCTTGAGCTAGTAGCATAGTGGTCAAAATTCATCACTACCCATAAGCTGCCATGAAAAAACAAAAAATTCAACAATATTAACAAAAAAACTAAAATTAAAATCACCCCACAACAACAAAATCACATAAGAGATTGTAAAATATGACTTTTATCAAATTGTCTCGATAACTACAAACCACAAAAAGCGAGAATCAAGTAACAATAAATTAAAATACCATCACCTCAACTAGGCATCTTGTTGCTTATCCATAAAATCAGCCATACGCGCGAGTAATTCAGCTTCTGTGAGATCTTCTTTGTGCGTGCCAATCGTCCAGACATGACCGAATGGATCTCGTAGCGTTCCCGCCCTATCACCATAAAACTGATCACAAACGGGCGTGACTTGTTGCGCCCCCAATTCAATTGCCCCCGCAAACACAGTGTCCACATCGTCAACATACAGCATCAAGCTAACCGGCGTGCCGCCAAGCTCTTTGGGATCTTTAAAGTGTGCATCAGGGCACATATCTGAAAGCATTACATAAGAGTTACCAATCAGCAGCTCCGCATGAGCCACCCCTCCATCTGGCATAGGTAACTGAAGCTTTACGCTAGCACCAAAAGCGGCTCGGTAGAACTCGATGGCTTTTGCTGCACCAGCCACAATGAGGTAAGGCGTGAGTGAATGATAACCGCAAGGAATTGAAGAGGTCGCCATTATATGGATCCTATAAAGTCCGTTAAATTCCCTCTAAACCTAGCCGATTATTTGAAATATGCGAATTAAAATTGCGATGCTCACGTAGTTTCAGCGATGAGATTTACTCATAACTCGAGTGTTGATTAACGAATTATTTACCTATATGCTGATTTGGTTTTGTTCATAAAACACACAACAACATGTAAGGGATCAGTATGAAACCAACCTCTATTTTACGATTGGCTTGGACGAGCGGTGCTCTCATCCTCGCAAGCCAAACAAACGCCTACGACTGTAGTAATTTAAGCCCTTGGTCTGAACAACAAGTCTACAGACAAGGGGATGTTACACAGTCCCAAAACCAAGCATATGAAGCTAAGTGGTACAGTCAAAACGACAATCCAGCAGGACACTCCGGTCCTTATGATGTCTGGCGGTCACTGGGAGCTTGCGCAACGGGCTCAGGTCAAGCCCCGAGTGTCGTACTCACCAATCCAAATGATGGCGCTGTGCTGGGCGAAAATGACAACGCTGTTTTTTCAGCTAATGCCAATGATGTCGATGGTGATCTGGCTTATGTCGAATTCTTAGTGAATGGGCAAGTCATCGCAACGGACAATACCGCGCCATTTCAAACCACTTGGAACGCAGTACTTGGCGAATATAATATCAGCGCAATTGCCACTGATGCCCAAGGGCTAACCGGAAGTTCGCAATCAGCACGGATCACAGTAAAATCGAGCGGGGAAAATTTACCACCGAACGTATCCATTGCAGCTCCAGCCAACGGCCAGCAGTTCTATCAAGGGGATATGGTAGGGATCAGCATCACAGCCGAAGATAGCGACGGTACTATTGCGGGAGTGGAAATTAGCCTGAACAACCAGCTTGTCGCGGATCTAACCACCCCACCTTTTCAGTTTGAGTTCCAAGCGGAACAAGTTGGCGTAAACCAACTAAATGTAAAAGCGATAGACAACCAAGGCTTGATGAGTGAGGCAAACCTTGCCATCGGTGTGTTAACAAAAGTAGGAGGAGGCTGCCAAGGCCTAAGAGCATACAGCGCAGGACAAAATTATCAGGCCGGTGAATTGGTCGCTCATAATAATCATAAATATCGCTGTGATATTGCTGGTTGGTGTAGCTCAAACGCGCTGTGGGCATACGAGCCAGGTGCAGGCCAATATTGGACAGATGCATGGAGCGATTTAGGGATCTGCGCAATCGCGCCAACCGTAACGTTCGAAAGCCCATCCAATAATGGTACTGTTTTGGTCAATGCGCCCACCACTATCTCTGTCAGTGCTCAAGATACAGACGGCAACATTGCTACGCTGTCACTCTATGCCGACAGCACACTCCTCGCCACAGCCAATCAAGGAACGCTTAATCACAGCTGGACACCAATAGCCCTCAATCCAGTGAGCTTAAAAGCCATTGCCGTCGATAACGAAAGTAATCAAAGCGAGCAAACAATTACAGTGAATGTAACTGATAAACCGATTGCCGTTGATTTACTCGCCCCCACTAGCGGCAGCCAAATTACCTTGGGTAATTCCACTCAATTGATTGCACAGGCATCCTCTTTTGTTGGACAAATCACACAAGTCCAGTTTTATGCTGATGGCGTGTTACTCAATACAGACACAACGCCACCCTACGAATATAGTTATGCACCGGCCTCAATCGGCACAAAAACACTTTATGCCACGGCCACTAACGACAATAATGATCAGGTATCCAGTAGCGGCGTGACAGTTCAAGTCATCGACAAACCCATCGGTAAAAAGCACAAATTGATCGGCTATTGGCATAACTTTGTCAATCCAGCGGGTTGCCCTATTCCACTTGATCAGATGTCTACTGCTTGGGACATCATCGATATTGCCTTTGCTGAAAATGATAGAAACTCGAATGGCACAGTGCACTTCACACCATTTGAAAAAGACATTCGCTCTAACTGTCCGCCTATCGACCCGGTAAAATTCAAATCTGACATGCAAGCACTACAAGCGCAAGGTAAAGTTTTTGTGTTAAGCCTAGGTGGTGCAGAAGGCACAATTACCCTCAATACGGATTCCGATGAAGCAGCATTTGTCAGTAGCCTCACCGATATTATTCAACAATGGGGATTTGACGGGCTCGATATTGATTTAGAGAGTGGCTCGAACCTTGTGCATGGCTCTCAGATCCAAGCTCGGCTGCCTAGAGCATTAAAGCAAATTGAACAAAATATTGGTGGCAATATGGTACTTACCATGGCCCCTGAGCATCCCTATGTACATGGTGGCATGATTGCCTATTCCGGTATTTGGGGTGCTTATATTCCACTTATAAACGAGCTACGCGATACATTAGATTTACTTCACGTACAGCTATACAACAATGGTGGCCTACCTAACCCATATGAACCGGGAAGTGCTCCTGAGGGCTCAGTGAACATGATGGTTGCCCATGCAAAAATGTTGATTGAGGGATTTGACCTTGCTGATGGCACCCGCTTTGCGCCACTTAGGGATGACCAAGTAGCCATCGGCCTGCCTTCTGGTCCACAGTCGGCAAATTCAGGCCAAGCGCCTATCGGCAATATCATCAATGCCTTAGATTGTTTAACCAAAGGTACAGGGTGTGGCACTATCCAGCCTAGCAAGGCTTATCCGAACTTTGGTGGCGTGATGACATGGTCGATTAACTGGGACAAGTACGATGGCTATAACTTCTCTCAACCCATTGGCGATAAATTAACGCAGATGAATCAAGGAAATTAAAGTTACATTGGCCTGAGTTTGGTATGCACGGCAAACGTTATTCTGAGCTCAGGTTGATTAATCAATAAAATGCAAAAAATAAAGGCAGGTACTAGCTCGTAATAATTTAGTCCTGAATTTAAGTTGTATCAACTGAACAAAAAACACCCAACCAAATTAAAGCAACAATTCAATCATTCGCGTGTTATCACTGTATTTTTGCCAGAACCACACTGAATAACCCTATAACTTAGGCTATGTAGCAATTAGCCAACGACACAAGCAAACAAGGTTGATAAACAGTCAACAGCTTTTTGCTTGGAAATAAACTATTTCTCCCCTACTATTAGAACGTTACACGCAAATTCATAATGAATGCCAAGGTCGATATGAAATCTTTTCCCTCGCTTTATTTAACAAACCTATTCTTAGTCGGTGGGACAGGCCTGCTGACTACTTACTTAGCGCTTTATTTAGGCCAGCACGGCGTCAGTACGTTTTGGATTGGCTTGCTTACCTCGTTTTATTACTTGGGTTTGTTGCTAGGTGCCAAATTGGGCTACCACCTGATCAAATCCGTTGGGCATATTCGTGCGTTTGCGGCAAGCACAGCAGCAGTGACGGCCTGCGTAGCAATACATGGGGTGAGTGACAATATCTATCTTTGGCTTGGACTACGACTTGTGGTGGGTCTTGGCATGATGTGTAACTTTATGGTGCTCGAAAGCTGGCTTAATGAACAAGCGGCACCTGAGCAGCGAGGGCGGGTATTTTCTTTTTACATGCTCACCTCCTACCTCGGTATGGTAAGTGGACAATTTGCGCTATCTAACTTTCCAGAGCTTGGCTATGCCCCGCTGTTTTTAATTGTTGTTGCCTTATCCTTTGGAATTATCCCCATTTCAACGACGAGGCGGATCCACCCGAAGCCACTTAAGCCCATTCAAGTCAGTTTGTTTACCTACTTCAAAAAAGTGCCCCAATCTCTCACTGCGGTCTGTTTTGCCGGTGTAATTAACGGTAGTTTTTATGGCCTTGCCCCGACTTTTGCCAGCCAATCAGGGTTTAATGCCGAAGAAATTGCCATGTATATGTCGGTAACGATTTTTGCAGGCTTGCTTGCTCAGTGGCCAATGGGCATTATCTCCGACCGAGTCCGCAGAAGCATATTACTGCGCAGTAATGCTGTTTTTATCGGATTGATTTCTCTTTGTATATTTTTGCTGCCACTGAGTCCAAGCTACAGTCTTTGGCTAACTTTTGGCTTTGGGTTATTTGCATTTACCATGTATCCACTTTCTTCAGCTCTCGCAAACTCGCGCGTTGATGATGAAGACCGTGTTGGTGTTTCTTCTGCGCTGCTGGTGGCGTTTGGGGGAGGTGCCTGTGTTGGCTCAGCCTCTATTGCACAGATCATGTCCCACTTTGGTCATCAAGCGTTATACGCTTCATTAAGCGTGCTAACCGTTGTCATGTTTTTACTCCTTCACTTTATCAACGCCAGACAAAAGGCCGAACAGCCAGAGCCTAGCGACTATGTTGCTGCGACTTCTGACATTACCAGTTCACCGCTCGCTGCCACCATGGATCCGCGTATCGAGGAAAAAACGGCGCACGAGCAACTTCTTGTCGTTGATGAAGACGCGCCTCGCGATAACGACGATGAACTCGATGACAATGAGCAAAATAGTGAGCAAGTCGAGGAACTGGATGAAACAACTAACAAGACTCAGCCATAGCCTGACTGATAAGCACTAGTCGCCAAAGATTGCTTAATCAAGGTGTTATCAGCTATGTTTATAGAATGTAGCTGAGGAGTATTGTGATTTGCAAAACACTTGGATTGCCTTTTGTGGCGTTATGTTGCTCATAGCCTGTACCATAGCCAATAGCTGTGAGCTTGCAGTGCTTGACGGTAATGTCGTGCTCAATTCCTCGAAGATACAGCCTAAATGTCGTTTTAAACAAGATCAAACAGGACAGTTGTCTGCTGCGGCTAAGTTCACCTCGGCGCTAACTCGCCAAATGCCAAATTCTAAAATACAGCGGCTATCACAGGAGCACGCTCAGCAATCATGCAACATCGACGCGACCCAAGGCAGTTTGACGTGTACATTTAATGGCAAAAGCGACCGCTTCACGCTGACTAACACCGTTAAACAGGGGAAAATCGCACCTACAAACTGGCAAGATGATGAATATGTTTACCTTGGCTGGATGACTAATACTGAGGTATTAATGGGCTATATTGCGTTTGGCGCGCTTAACAAGCATATCGCACCCTTTTTCATTCCCGCCTCCCAGTTTTGCCAATATGGTTTGAGCTCGCATATTATCGATCTTGGTAAGGGCGACTTATTGTGCCAAAACCACGAGGGGGTTTGGTCTCATAGCCGTTTACTGCCCTTACCCCAGCCATGCCAACAACCACAACAAATGATCCAAGATAAAGGTGGTATTTGGGCGCTGGAATTTAACAAGAATAGCTACCAGTGGCAGATCTGTAGATATAATGATAACGCAGGTAGCTTGCTAGCCACATACGAATACAGCATAGATTTAAAGGCAACGCTGGCTCGGTATGACTTACAGCCAAGTGATTA
Organism: Pseudoalteromonas galatheae; assembly: GCF_005886105.2. NCBI lineage: Bacteria > Pseudomonadati > Pseudomonadota > Gammaproteobacteria > Alteromonadales > Pseudoalteromonadaceae > Pseudoalteromonas > Pseudoalteromonas galatheae. The sequence continues at coordinate 794,735 of NZ_PNCO02000001.1, read as the reverse complement.
TACCCAACTTACTTTTTTATCCAATGCCGATACTAACGCTATCGCGAATACGGTGGAAATAGATAACGTCTTTCCGGTCAGTGATATTACACCGGAGCTTGACCCACAGACGATAGAGCTACCTATTCAGCAGCTACGATACAAACTGACTAAGCGAGATTAACTGCCACTTACTCTTGTGCTTCGTAGCACTTGCGTTTCGCTATTTTGCTTTCTAAATTGATTTGGCGTGGTCCCCGTGGCTATTTTAAATGCTCTAGTAAATGGCCCAACCGACGCAAAACCACTTTCCAGTCCAACGACAAGTACCGGCCAATGCTGTTTAGCGGGATCTTGTAACAACACCTTGGCATGCTCAACTCTCAACTCATTGACCAATTGGCTAAAATTTCGCGCTTTCAGGTTTTGCCGTATCACTCGGCTTATCTTGTATTCAGGTTCATTAAATTGCTGAGCTAAGTCAGCAACTTTTAACCCTTCTTTGAGAAAGCCTTTTTGATCGATAAGAAAGTGTTCCACCTTCTGCTGGAGTGCAATATCATCCTCAGTTTGTGTTGTTCCATTTGATTCAACGCACCTAACGGATGTTATTGTTCGTTGAGACGAAAATCGCCAATACAGTAACACTTGCGCCGTCAATATAATGAGGATGGCTGCGCTTGTCACTGCCCATTCTTGAACCTCACGATTATCGGCAAAGCGATTTTCGACTAATTTGGTGCCTGCGACGCAAATAAAATAAGCAGACAAGAATAGCACCCGTTGTGCTTTTTCTTGCCCTTGAGACTGCGAGAACCCTCTGCATCCTTCCCAAAATGCCAGCATGAGTACACTAGATGACAACAATAGGGTAAGCTCATACGTCGCAATGTTAAGCCACTCCACAAATCCGCTAGCATTCATGTGTAATTGGCTGTCGATAAATAAATAGCCCTGTCGCCACACGACTAAGGCAGCAATGGCAATTGCAAATACAATATGTCTTTTTAAAATGGCATATTTTTCTCTAAATAATGCCCGAGCAAGCAACCAAAACCCATTACAGGTCACACAAGCACCCATGCCAATTAAATACTGATATCCATTTAAGGAGTCCTGAGTCAGTTTTTTGGTCGTGGCCAATGCTATCGAGCCGCACACTAAAGCAAAGAGTAAATGTGCTGCTTTTTTCTCTTTTACAAAGAGCTGAGCAATAACCAAAGTACAACATAGGCTAAGCAGAAGTAGGTAGTAGTTTTCAATAGTCATGGTGATTGAAGGAATATTGATAGACACAGAAACTCTAACAGCCACACCAAAAGCATTCAAATTAACTTTGTAAGTAAACTTAACACCACCATTTTTAAAATTCGGCCTACTTTCTTTGCTTTGATTTTCAAAATCAAAGCGACGAGATAGTAAAACCTTGTCATTTTATATATCAAGTTTATTGATTTATAAGGATAAATATTTTGTCTTCCCTCAATCTAACCAATTCAACAAGGGTGTCCTTTAATCCCTTTAGCGTACTGAGTGGTGCCGTGAAGAGCTGGGTATGTGTCGCATTGCTCGGGCAATGGATGTTTGCTGTTTATATCTTAGGCCTATATGCCATCCCGCTTATCGCGGGGCTCACAGAGCAAAGTGCGGCTGCTTCACCAGCGAGTGGGCACACAAAAGATGCCAAGGTATTTTTTAGCCACGTTTTACCCGCTGTGATTTTGGCCACCAGCGGCTTATTACAGCTTATTCCTACGGTGCGAAAACGCTTTCCACGCTTCCACCGTTACAACGGAAGAGTATTTTTTATTCTCGGTATTTCGGGCGCACTCACCGGGTTATATCTCACTTGGGTAACCGATCTTAGGCTAAGCGATGTTGGTGCCATTGGGATCACACTCAACGGTATATTAATTCCCATTGCGATATTTTTTGCTTGGCGCGCCGCCATACAAAAAAATATCGCCGCACATCAACGTTATGCCGCGCATAGTTTTTTCTTGGTGAATGGGGTGTGGACGTTTCGTCTTTATTTGTTTGGTTGGTACATGGTCAACCAAGGCTTCAATGGCAATACCGCAACCTTAGACGGCCCTGTCGATATATTTATTTCGTTTGCCTGCTACCTGCTACCAATGGCACTCGCAGAACTCTACTTTTGGGCAAAACGCCAAACCAAAGCCAGCGCACCGGTGTGGGTAATCGCGGTGATGATGAGCCTAGGTTTTGTGATCACCGCGATTGGCGTCTGTGCGGCCGCTATCATGATGTGGTGGCCACGCATTTCAGCCGTCTTTTTTAGTTAAATTACAGTTTAATCAGTTACAAATAATTCCTCGGCGCTGCTATATAACCCGTTCCTTGTCGTTTTAACTCGTGTTAAATTAGCGATGATTTTTAAGCAAGGAACGAGCGGTTATGCAAACTAGGTTAGTTACTCACATTGTTATCGTGGCTATTTTTATATTGCTGTCAGTTGGTAGCGCTGTTGCGAATAACTCAGCAGATGCGAACTCGACACTGCAGCTTTCGTCCGCTTATTTTTCGCAAAAAAGAACGGTTCATATCGTCCTACCACCAAGCTATGAGCAAGGCAATACAAGCTATCCAGTGTTATATCTAACTGATGGTCAGAGCAATCTTGAACATACCGCTTCAGCGGCTCGTTTCTTGGCACAACAACATAAAATACCGGAACTTATCATTGTTGCCATCGAAACCAACGAACACCGCACTCGAGATCTGACCCCGTCTTATCGCAAAGGCAGCCTTGCGGTACTGGGACATTTTGCAGGTCCAACACGGCAGCAAAATCCGGGCGGTGCAGAAATGCTACTGCAATTTATCGATAAAGAACTCATCCCTTACGTAGACAAACATTATCGCACATCAGGCTATCGCGCGTTAGCAGGACACTCATTCGGAGGGCTGTTTGCAACCTATGCACTACTTGAAAAACCCGATTTATTTAATGGTGTGATGTTGGCAAGTCCAAGCCTTTGGTGGGATAAAGAGCGATTATTAAATGACTTACTGGCAAAAGCGTTAATCAACAAGTGTATCTACATCAGCATGGCAGACGAAAGCACAATCATAACGCAGCCATTTCAACGTCTTAATGATGCTTGGCGAAAGCCAAATGGAATTGACTTCAAAGCGCAGCACTTTAGCGGCGAGAGCCATACGAGCGTCGTCTACCCGAGCTATTATCATGGTCTGCAGCACCTATTTAACCATTACCAACCATCCTTGAAGGTAGCTGCTGCCGGTGTCACTCAGCTGGAAAATCATGTCGCCATCGCTAAGTCACTATATGGACTAAAGGCTTACCCCTACGACGCACTGACTTCGCAAGGGTATGCCGCCCTATTCGAACGTAACTTCACTGCGGCCATCAACCTGTTTAGCTTTGTGAGCCAACACAACTCAGAATCCCTCAATGCACTGCAGCAATTGGCGATGGCTTATCAGCAAAAAGGAGATAAGCCATCGCTATTAAAGACCTACCAAGCCATGCTTAAACTTGAAGGGCTAAGTGAAAGCGAACAAAAACATTTGCTCTCAGAAATCAAAGCATTGCAGCATTTACATTAACTGATTTTTCTAAAGTGGTGATATTCACTCAACGCAAGTGGCACGGAAACCACAGGGTTTTGTGAATACACCGTGCCCTCACTAATGTTGTGCCGCCAACACATTAGCAGTAGCACACGGTTCATGTGCATTTAATAAACCGTGACATGATCCATAGTGATGTCATTCTCAGCTCTACCGACGGAGAGGTAAATATACTTAGGTTTGCCTTGAATATTGGCTAGGCTTTTTGCGAATGCTTTTGGAAAAAACAAACGCTCCCTTCAACCTTGTGCCTTTTTAAACACTGCCAGCAACTGACTTAGCACCGCCGCAATAATGACTCCAATCACCGCACCCAATCCAAGCTTGGCGATAATACTCAAAAGCCAGCTCATTGCAGGGATCAACTTTTCAATAGCGTGAACAATTTCTTCAAGTAAGTGAAACTGGTGAGCCAAAATATCAACGCCAACTAAAAGCATTGCCAACACACCGGCGACTGACAAAAACTTCATCAGACCGTTGGCAAAATAAAGCAGCCCCTTACCCACTCCACGTTTTATCGCCGCAAGTGTAGTATTACTTACGTCCTTGAGCATGGCTAAGCCAATATCATCAAGCTTAACAATCAAAGCCACAATTCCGTAAACTCCAACGGTCAGCGCAAGCCCTATTAACGAAAGGACTATTGCTTGCTTTTCGAAAGGCTGATCAGCAATCGCCCCCAGCGCAATGATGATAATTTCCGCCGATAGAACAAAGTCGGTAACGATAGCGCCCTTGATTTTGTCTTTTTCAAACTCGACTAAGTCAATACGCTCATCCTCAAGCGCTTTGACAAACTCATCGGTTTCTTGCTGTTGCTCCTGACGGTGAAAAATAGCGTGGAGAATTTTTTCACCTCCCTCAAACAGCAAGTACAGCGCCCCTAAAATTAGCATAATGGGGATCATAAACGGCGCAAAGTAACTGCAAGCCAAAGCAACGGGCACTAAAATAAACTTGTTCAGCAAGGAGCCTTTAAACACCTTCCATACCACTGCAAGCTCCCGATCTGGCTTGATCCCGCCCGATAGCTGCTCTGCGTTGACGGCAAGATCGTCTCCTAACACCGGCGCGGTTTTAGTTGCAGCTAATTTTGTTAGCGCAGCGACATCATCGAGCAAGGCAAGTAAGTTTGCAGATGGCATAGCACACTCCTTTCGTTTAAGTTATTCATCAAGTGCGGTTGTCAACTAACTGTTTATGTAACGCGCATATAGTGCTTGCAAAAATGCCAACGCTCAACAAAAACAAAGTTGAAAAATCAATCGCCCTAAGTGTATGGCTGTCTATCATACAGCGAACATGATATTGCAGGCATGACTGCTTCAAGACAACTTAAATGTTGTTTTAATTCTCTCGGCTCGGTAATTTTTTTATATCGTATCCAAGGGATCAAAGGCGTAGTGTCGTCATGCTCTGTAGTTAGATAAGCCTCATACCCTTTTATCCATTCATTCAACAAACCAAATGCATACGCATAAGGTAACAATGCTTCGTACTCCGCCTTTTCGACTCCTTCAGCAAAGCAGTGCTGACTCTTTAGTTTAATGTATTGATAAAATTGCTGAGACTGCAATACCCAAGCTTTAAATTGCTTGGAAGGCCCGATAAATGAAAAGAAAGCCGCAATAAAACCTAGGTAAAAGAAGTGAAAAACCACACTGGTACCATTCACCAGCTCATCATCACCATCAACACACATCCATAATAAGAATAAGTAGGTAGGAATATAAATTAACGCACGTACAAGCCACATTTCTCGGCTCTTTTTATCTTCGCTGCGATGTTCTATGAACATCTCTACAATAAGCACCGCAATTAATAATATAGAAGTGCACAATAAAACTACAATTAAACTACCCGCAAACACTTGCCACCCATTGCCAGCACCAAGTCCAATCACAACAAAAGAAGCACCTAACCAAAGTAAAATAGGCACAATAAAAGCAAGAAAGTTTACATTATGCTGCGCTTTTCCCACTTCGGCATTATTCACATAATGGCATATTATTTCTGTGAAAGACGTCCTCCCCTCGTTTCCTTTGTTAATAACAAAACGGTTTTTTATCACTCGTTTTCGCTTGCGTTTTCCACTCGAGTTTTGCACGTCTTGCTGTTGATAAAAGTAACGTTGCAGCTTACCACTTAACCCAATCACCTCTGACTCACTCGGCGCTTCGGGGTTTAACTGAATTTGGTGCAGCTTTTTTGGGTCAACATTGCTAAATTCATCATTGTTTTTACCCCGTTCGCTAATCGTTAACTGTTTCGCCACTGCAAGCTTTAACACCTCAGCTAACGCGTCTTTTGCTGTTAGCATGCGTTCGATATTTGCAGCAACCAGCTCTCTTACCAAGCAAATCGGTAAATCTGGTGGTTGAGTGGAACAAGGAAGCGCATCGGCAAGTTTTGGCAATGCATGGAGGCGCTTGCGCGTTTGCCACACAGCCAATGCAAATAATATTAAAAACGGCAAAGCAATAAATAACACTCTAAACGGATACCATACTTTGCGGTAAAGGTCATTATCCTTAAATACACCTTTTTCAAACGCGAGTGCGATTTCTCCCTGTGCTTTATCTGCGATCTCAGATTGACTCTCGAATAGGAGCTGATTACGTCCATTAACTATTCCATCGCGTATCAAAAACGCATCATTGTTTAGATGATCGACAAACAATTGGTGTTCCTTGAGCGTCGCAGTTTGAGGGTAGAAAATGGAGACAGTAAGCTTTTTAATTTTCAGATTAACATTAGGAAAGAGTGCATACGTCAATTCGTCCAATGCCGGATAAAATCGCATCCGGTTTTTTGATTGATATCGCACTTCAAATTGCTGAGCTTGCCCTTGCTTTGGAAGCTGCTCTTTGCTTATTACGAGCGTTACTGCACTTCTATCGTAGTTATACTTCAGTGCATAACGCACTTCTTGCTCGTCGATTTTTACTGAGTCAATGCTGATATCGCTCAGATAGTGTGTACCATCTGGATATCTCACATCCAGCTCAATTGTTTGCGCGAGTCCCTGCCAATCGAAGTTTCCCCCTTGCAATATGCCTTGCTGAGTAACTTGAAGTGCACCAGATTTATTAATATCGAGATTAACTTGTAGCTGAGAGAAGTGAGGATCCGCTACTGACGCATCTTTAAATTTTAAATAAGCCAGGGAAGGCGCACTCACGAGCAATAAAATGATTGCCAGCAATACACCATAAAGCGTGGTAAACCAAAAGCGTTTAGTCATTGTTCAAATCCTTTGAATGCGCAGCGCTAAGTCTATGTAACTCAGCTCAATTTGCGCAGCAGACTAAAGCAAATAAGGTCTAATTTCAACACTAAAGTCACCATTAAAGGAGCCGCTTTTGGCGAGTAGACCTAGATAATATTTGCACATCACCGATTGGCTTTTTGGCTATACGCACTCCCTTTTAGTGCAACTAACAACCGCCTTAGCGCACAGTAATTGACACCGAAATAGCGCAGTGATCGCTGAGCATTCTCTCTTCAGACATATCCGCAAAAAAATGTACGCTGGGGTCAAATTTTACCGTGTTTGCAAGCTTGTTGCTTAGCAATATATGGTCAATCGGAACTGGGTAACGTGGGTGACAACCTGTCAGTGTTTTAGTTGCGTTTACCAAAGGTGCAGAAGCATTATTTTGGTGCTTGGTTAACTGCTGCCAAAATTGATTGTCGCCATGACTTAAACGATGATTGAAGTCGCCCAACACAATGGTGTTGCTATTTGCGCGTTTCTCCAACCAAGACTTAAGTACTGGTAATTGCTCTGCCAGCAATCGACAAGCTTTTTTATCCGAAGTCGAGTAGTTATCAACAAAACAACCGCTTTTAAGGTGAACATTAAGCACTGAAAGCTCACCAAACTGAGTATCTAAGGTCACAACTAGGCCATGTCGTAGCCCTTCAACATTCACGCTAAGTTCGCTCACGTTATCCACTTTGCTTGGGACAAGGTTATTTCTAATCGCAAACGCGGTTTTCTGTTGTGTGGACAGGTTGCCACTATCTCTACAATCATACGTCGCGCTATCTGCTCGACTTGAAATCAGTAATTGCCATTCACTGCTTGGAAAGACCTGCTCCAGCGCTTTAACCGATGCGACCTCTTGCAGCGCAATAACATCAGCATTAAGCCCTTTTGCATAATCGCGCAATGCGCTTATCTCCTGCTCGTCACGAGGCCTACACCCTACGCTCGATGGATATGCTAAATGCTCCATGTTCCAAGTCGCAATTTTAAGCGGTGCGGCGATTGCTTGGCTGCTCACCTTAGAGATACCGATATTTGAAGGCTCTGACTGGCATCCCAATAGCGAAAGGCCAAAAATAGTGCTAAATACAAATGCTGTTAATTTTGTTGTCATAATGAATCCAATCTAGGCGATAAAATCTAAAGTCAGTAGTAATCGCTTTTCCCCTGTAACTACTGCTGGTGAGCGATGCACTAAGCCACGGCCTTCATTACCGTCCCAACGCTCACCTTTTAATAATGCCACATCCCCACAGGCAAGCGATATTGCGTCTGCTTCAGGAGAAATAGTCAGTTTGTTGCCATCCCTTGATACATGCTGGTTTCTAAGCCACTCGCTGCCAGCGCCTGCGAGTGTAGTCACCAGTCGTACTGGCACTTTATCAACATGAAATTTCGGGCACATTGCAGTCTCGAGCGTTTTTAACCGTAAGCCAACGACGCGAAGCTCAAATAAGCAGCTAAACATATCCACAATTTCAATAATATGCGCCACCATCGTATCGCTAAAATTCAAACGCTTTAATGGCTCACTAACTTCGCAAGTGATCTTGCTAGTCGCAATTTGTAGGGCTAATTCTAGCTCTTTTGCTGTTTCTAAGTAGCGCCCAAACTCTGCTTTCAAAGCAGATGATAATGCATGTTGCCAAATCACAATATTGGTGTTGGGCTCATAAATCTTGGTTAACACGGTGGCATGCTCTGACTGCTGATGATGCAAAGAGTCCACGTCAAACAACGGCTCCATAGGCATAAGGCTATTCATAGTAACTCCAAATAGGGTTTTATTTAGTGAAAATTGCGACGCAGCGCATAGTTTCGAAGATGAGCGTAGGAGATGAGCATAGAGCCAAGCACTGTGAACAAGGTTTCTCCACCTTGTTCACCCAAAAAAGTTGCTAACACCAAGAGTGTGCAGCCCACGAGCCCTAAACTCACGACAAGACACGACTTATGCCGCACATAGCCAAACCCGAGAGCGAATATACTAATGGGTATAACGGCTATTAGTAACCACTGATGAAATACCTCATCAGATAGCGCTAATAGGCCCGCAAAGGGAGGAAGTACAATTAATAAAAAAGGTAATATTAAACAATGGACTATACACAACATAGATAACCCAATTGCTGCCTTGTCTCCAAACGACTGCACTTTTGCGCTCACGCTTTCTCCTTCGTCATGCCTACATCAACTTGATACAATATAACATACCAAACAAAGAAGAGTGAAACATTAAAAGCTGTAAAAATAAAAGGCCGCCGCGCCGTCTCTAAAAAGCGCATAACTGCGAGTGTTTGAAAGATGGTAGTGACGTTAAGTTTTATCTTCAGAGACAGAAAAGTACAGGAAGTGCCAGATACAAAACTTAACTATTGCCGCGCTAGTCGCTTTTTAGGCTAAGCGAGTGCTTACACATAGCCAAAAAAGCGAGGCAAGTTAGATGACCTCTTTATGCATTAATTTCGACTACCGCAGTATTGGCAGTAACCCAAAAGCCAAGAAGGTACAGGCAATTAGTGATAATAATGACCCAGAACGCACCATAATCTTAACGGTTAATTCTGCAGTGACAGTTGATGAAAATCCAGCTCCAGCGATTGGAAGTGCTATACTTGCACCTGTTACAGATGCCAAAGTTATTCCCAGCCAAATAAGGATAAATCCCAAGGCCGAGCCATAAGCCACAAAGAGTTCTAAAGATAAAGGCAGCTCGACCAACGACCAGATAACACCAAAGATCGCTAGGGCCATTCCACATTGAACAGCAGTTAAGTGAGCGGAAAGCGCCATTCGGGAATTTTTAACCACTGGTATCAACGCACCTTGTATTAAACCGGCAAGAAACAAAGCCATTCCAATAAAGATGAGTCGAGCGCCTATCTGTGTCAGTTCTATCATGATGTGCTCCATGCATGTATAACACTTAGTTTGGCGACGCCACTTACACTCCTGAAGTTATCAATGTAAAGCGACGAGTTTTGTTCCTGATGGCTTCTAAATTTATGAGCGATATTCATTATTAATCTCCGTTGAAAAAAGCATGGTAAACAACGGAGTACTAAAGTTCATTCACCTAGATTCATTTTTTAATTTACTCAATGTTTGGGGAGCGACACCCAGATAAGAGGCCACATGATAAGACTTAACTTGCTTAAATATATAAGGGTATTCATCGAGTAAACGAGCATACCTCTGTGCAGCAGTCTCAGACATGAGAGAAAGGACACGTTTGTATGTTGCAGAATAATAGGTGTTATGTATCCATGTCCGTGCTAATACCTCCCACTTTTTATCTTGCGATAAAAGCTTATCAAGTGCTTCCAGAGGCGCCACATAAAAAACCGAATCTTCAAGAATTTCAAAGTTAAGCATTGACCCTGTTTTTTCATAAAAGCTTACGCTATCGTCCATAAAGTGATTTAAACCATGCTTACTTTTTCCACGAAAATAGAGCTGCCAAGTATGATCTTTGCCATTTATATCACTTAAATATGATCTGGCTAAACCACTTTTAATAAACCATATTTCATTAAACACCTCACCTGCATGATGTACCGTTGTTCCTTTTTTTACGTGTTTAATGTCAAATATTCCGCAAGCATAATCCCATTCATCATCATTGACAGGAATAAAATGCTCAATCATTTTTCTAAAATATTTCATAGAACTACAGTTATTTTTTGTTAATTAGGCCAAAATTAACGGCAAAAATAGTTAGCCATAATTTGTGAGTAACGCACAAAGCCCAATTGAAGTATTTTTATACTTTTTTACTTCACTTCCTCAGCTTTGATATTAATAGTGAGGGTGTCACTTGTTTTGTACTTGATTCTTTCTAGCTGAAATAGGCATGTACAATTTGTTAAATCTCATTTTTCGCCGAAGCATGCGCTAGGATGATTCGCCACTTGCCGTTTATTTTTTGCCACACTTCGGAAATGTAGCTCGAGCGAATTATCCTATCTTTACCTATAATTTGGCAAAAACCAGTTACAGTTGTAACTGGACCCAACTGTTGATACTCCATTTGGGAGTTCTGAAAACTGGTAAAGGGTCCAAACCATTTCCCGTTTAATTTGCGAGCCGCGATATTTTTGAGCCTAGCCGGGTTAGATTCAACACCTTGCCCAGATACAATAGAAAAATTCTCAGACTCAATTTGCTCAAGTGTAACTGTGTTACCATCCAAATAGGCTTGTAGCCACGCTTCTCTAATCTTTCTTATTTCTTCCATGTTCAAATACTTCTCTCGAAATCTAAATGAATAAATAGCTGACACCCACTACTAATTTGCACCTTCCTAATGAATAAATAGCTGACACCCACTACTAATTTGCACCTTCCTAAGATACCGCCTAAGCTTTAATTCTGCACTCAAAGGATTGAGGAAACCAAACTATGGCTACTGCCCGTATCACAATTTAAACCAGACACCCACCGCTAATTTGCACCTTCCTAAGATACCGCCTAAGCTTTGAATCTACACTCAAAGGATTGAGGAAACTAAACTATGGCTACTGCCCGTAAAAGACAAATCAGTTTAACCGACACCAAATATTATCACTGTATCTCCCGTTGCGTAAGGCGCGCCTTTTTATGCGGTGAAGATAAATTTTCTGGAAAATCATACGAGCACCGCCGGGATTGGGTTGAAGAAAAGCTCCGATGCTGGGCTCCGTGTTTTGTATTGATGTCTGTGCTTATGCCGTGATGAGTAATCACACCCACATTGTTTTATATGTTGATGATAAAAAGGCTAAGCGCCTGTCGGATAAAGCGACTGTGATGCGATGGCACAAGTTATTTAAAGGCAATTGGATAAGCCAAAAGTTTATTGAAGATGAGCCACTCAATGAGTCGGAGCAATTGATACTCGATGAGCTGGTTGATAAGTACAGAGAAAGGCTCGCAGATATTAGCTGGTTTATGCGAGTGCTTAACGAAGACATCGCCCGCCGAGCAAATAAAGAAGATAATTGTACAGGTCGGTTTTGGGAAGGACGATTCAAATCCCAAGCACTATTGGATGAAGCTGCACTGGCTGCCTGCCTCGCTTACGTAGACCTAAACCCAATTCGAGCCAAAATTGCCGCAACGCCTGAAACCTCAGACTACACCAGCATCAAAAAACGCATCGACCACGCTAAGCTGGGCAAACAACCAAAAAGCCTATTACGCTTTGCTGGCAGCCCACGAAAACACATGCCTAAAGGCCTGCCTTTTGAGCTCAAGTCTTATATCGAATTGGTTGAACTCACAGGCCAATATATTCGCGCCGACAAACGAGGCTATATTTTTGAGTCACAACCCATACTCACTCGACTCAATATTGAGCCTGAGAACTGGATAAAACTTACTACGCAGTTTTCTCGGATATTCCACGGCGCGGTTGGCCGAGAGCGTAGGATAACCGCTTACTGCGAAACACTGCAAAAACGACGACGGACAAACCTAACAAACTGCGAGCGCTTGCTGGCTTAGCATAACTCACATTCTCAATTCTAGAATTTTCTTACTGTTGTATTAGCAGTGCTTTGTCGTGCGGCGATAACCCTGTTTTAATGTAGAGATATGCCTAGGCGATAAGAATTAACCTATCGATAAACGTTTTTGACCAAAATGACTGGAGTGTTTAGATATTCTTTTACTTCACTTCCTCAGCTTTGATGTTAATAGTAGTGGGTGTCATCAATGATTTCTTCATCAATGATTTCTCACTATGCCAGACAAGACTTGGCCGACATCCTGTCGGCACATTGCATATCGGCTTATGCTTTTCGGGTGTGATGGAGGGGGAATAAGTTGCTTGTGAGATCTTCTACGATTTTTACGATAAAGCTGTTTGCAAGGGTTGCAAAAACTATCAGCATAGCCTCTTAATTAGCAGTGCAGATAGTTTTGTGGGAGGTGGTTTACCCGCCGAGCAGTTATGTTTTTCGGGTGTGTTAAAGGGGGATTAGTATTGACTGCGAGTTCTAGTTTTTCTCTCAAAAGCAGTAAATTTGCCTGCAAGCACCAAAAAAAACTACCAGCACGGTTTTTCTCCCTCATCACACCACTACAACAAATCAAATACCGGCTCTATCGCATCTAGACTGAAGTTATCCAAATCCAAGCGATGCTGTATTCCTAACGGCAAAATCCACTGCGGATCGGTATGGCCAAAGTCAAGCCGAGTTATTACGGGTAAACTGTCACAGCCAAACTCATCACGTACAACCGATAAAATCACTTCATCAAGCGCAGCCATCTCGCGTTCGCTGTAATCCCGCGCACGGCCAACCATTAAGCCGGATACTTTTTCAAACACCCCCATCACCCCATAGTTACGTAACCAAAAGCGAATATAGTCTTGACTGGGTTTATCCTCAGAGGTTTCTAAAAATAGCAATTTGTCTTGCCAAAATGACGGCGATGGCCAGTATTCTGTGCCTTTTAGCATCTCCATCACTTCAAAACAACCGCCAAATAGCTGCCCTTCCACTTGCCCTGTACCTTGCAGTACTTTAGGACCATCTGTTGCTATTGAGGGATGCAGCTTACCGACGTTTTCTGGTATTGCCCACTCCGGATATCCATGAGAATAGGCTTTGAATATTGGATAATGGACTTCACCTAGCAGCGCCTGCGCTAAATAGGCTTGATATTCAGCACTAGCGTTGTGGTACTGGGAGAAACCGGCCATGACCGATGGGCCGTTAAAGGTGACTAATCCCCATTGGTTCAGCAATGTAGTGAACGTGGAAAAGTCAGAATAGCCCATCATAAACTTAGGGTTATTCAAGATAACGGATTTATCCAAATAAGGCAGGATCCGCGCGGAATCTGAACCACCAATGGAAGAAATTATCCCGGCTATATTCGGGTCGGCAAAGGCATCATTAATATCTTTTGCACGTAATTGTGGCTGTGAAAAAAGCACGTCTGCGGCAGTTCGAGCCGACGGCATTTCAACAATATTAAAACCAAGCGAACGCAGGTTTGCTAACCCTTGCTCAAAAATATGGGGAAATGTGCCTGGGCCACCCCAGCTAGGTGATACAATCGCAAGGGTATCACCTCGGTTTAGTTTTTTAGGCTTGCGTAATTGCACCGTCTATCTTGCCTTAATGGAATATTCATCAGCAACTAGATATATCCCATTAAGACAGCAGAATCAAATGCTTATTCGAACCTTTCAACGCGAAATGGAGCTAAATCAACAGAGGTAGGTTTGCCTGTCATGAGTTCAGTAATAAGCGTGCCAGTAATGGCCGACATTAAAATCCCCGTCCTAAAGTGCCCACACGCATTAATGTAACCTTCCACTCCATCAACGGGGCCCAAAATTGGCAGCTCATCCGGTGTACCAGGTCTAAGTCCCGCCCAGCAACGTTTAATACTCGACTCTTTTAGCACCGGCAAACACTTCATAGCACCTTGTGACAACTCGGTAATTTTATCTAGACTATTGGTGGTGTCGAAGCCTTTTTCCTCCGTTGATGAGCCAATTAAAATCTCGCCGTTATCCTTTTGTGCAATGTAGCAATCACTGGTACTGATACAACCATTTAATACTTTAGGCATGCGCTCAGACAACACTATTTGACCTTTAACTGGGTAAACTGGCATGTGTTTACCTGTTGCCTGATGGTAAATGTCATCCGCCCAGGCGCCAGCGGCATTAATTAGAGTGTCGCAATGCAGACTTTGATCTTGCATCCTCACGCCTATCACCTTATTGCCTTCACGCAGTACCTCTAGCACTTCGGTATTCAGAAATAACTCAACACCATTTTGGCGCGCGCCTTCGGTATACGCATCAACTAATCGGTATGGGTTTACCTGATGGTCACAAATAAAATCTATTGCACCAATCGCATCAGGAGTGATGTAAGGCTCCTCTGCACGTAATTGCTGTTGGTCTAGCCAACGGATCTGCGAAGACAAATTAGGGATCCCAGACACTATGCTATCTGCATATATTTCATCATCACGATTGTACATAATGAATTTGAGACCGGTACGTTCAAACTTAAAGTCGACATCGTGTCTGGTCAGCATTTCTTCATGCAGTGCTGGATATAACTCGTTTGACTTGAGCGCAAGTTCAAAAAAGCATTCTGGTAATTGATGCGGCCGCAATGTTTCCGCAGCTTCGGTATCTCCTTCACTTTGGAGCTTAGACAAGGTTTTGAAGAAGATCACACCACAGCCAAGTCCAACCGACTCACCAATTGCCCATAATCCACCCGCAGATGCACGAGACGCGTTACCCGGCTTTTTTAAATCCACTAACGCGATTTTTAGGTTGGTATCACGACTTAAAAAGTAAGCACAAGCAGCGCCTATTACACCGCCACCTGCGATAATGACATCATACTGCTTCATGGTTTTTCTCCAGTAAAGTAAATGGAATTGGGTCTAGTGGGAATCTTGGCCTTATCACACCGAGTGTATCTAAGTGCCCTGCAGCGTGCAGTCGGTCTAGTGCATAGCTAGAGCACATTTTTCCTTGGCAGTCTCCCATGCCAATACGGGTTCTCATTTTCACGCTAGACAAATCTTTCGCACCTTGTTGCAACGCTAAATCGAGTTGCTGGCGCTTTACTTGTTCGCAGCGACACACCACGGTATCTGCTTGTGTTAATGCAAGCAGCCCCTCTCGACGCGCCGAGAAGCGATCAAATCCAGCTCTAAATTTCTGTGCTTGCTTACGCTTAGTTTTGAGCTTGCGCATTCGCGTGTGGAAGTTCGACTCGCTTAAACAGGCTTGCTCATAGGCAAGCATGGTTGCGGCTATTTTTCCTTCAATGATAGCCGCTTCCGCACCTAACAAACCATTGGTATCACCACAAACAAAAATTGAATTTAAGCTACTGCGTAAATTGTCATCTAATAAAGGCACATAGCCATTCGTGGTGGTGTACTGATGAGAAACCCCAAGTAGCATGGCAAGCTGTGTGCGGGCAACAAAACCATAGCCAACTCCCAAACTATCCACGGCTAAATGCTGTGCTTTTGACAAGTCCGCATGCCAGTGCTCATCGTAAGGCGCTACGGTAACACTGGAGAGTTTTTCTTGGCCTTCTGCTTTCACGATGCCATAGCCATACTTGAACGGAATATTATGCTTTTTGAGATACGCCAACATACTCAATCCCGAAAGCGTAAGCTTAGGTTTATTGAGCAGCGCCACGGTCTCTTTCGCCAGTTCACTAAAGCGACTCGCTTCATATACGCCAACCACTTGTGCCCCGGATTTATGCAACTGGCAAGCAACCAATGGCAATAATGGTCCAGTTCCGACTAAAGCCACTTTTTTCCCTGGTCGAACTAACCCACTTTTAAGCTGAAGTTGCATCCCGCCCATTAACATCACACCAGGCAACTGCCACCCTTCAAATGGCACACTGCGCTCATGACAACCAGTTGCCAAAACCAACCTAGTGTAATCTATTTGTGTTAGCTGATTTTGTGTTTGCAACAATAAACCACTTTCACCCTCAGGCCCAAGCACTTTGGTTTGTAGTTGTAGCGTTATATCTTGTTTATGATGTTCGTAGCGTACCTTTAGTGCAGCCATCGCTCGTTTAAGATTTTCATCTAAATGAGGAAGCTTACTCGCCTGTCTAAGTGGACCGCGATAGATAACTCCACCAATTTTTGGCGCTTCATCAACTAAGGTGCTAGTAATGCCATATTTAGCCAGCTCAGCTGCACAGCTGACGCCTGCAGGTCCTGCACCAACAATAACGATTTTTTCTTTTTGACAAGTAGACATCACTATACTCCAACCTGCTTGAAACGATTTTGTTTAGTTTCAACCTGCATATTGGGTTGTACTAAGGTTTGGCAAGCCTTTTGTTTATGTTGTTTGTTTATTGTTACCTGACAACAATGACAAACGCCCATACCACAATAAGCACCGGATACGGCCTCTCGATCGCTTTCCATGATTTGCTTATAGTTCGCCGCAAGCAAAACAGACAACACGGTTTCGCCATCGCATGCATTAACCGCAATGTCGTCGATTTGAATTTGAAACTGTAACCCCTCGGGGTCCGTAATATCTTGGGTTCTGGATAATTCAGACATGAAAAAATGCTCCTTCAATAAAGTCGCACAAAGCCTACTATCCAAATATTAAAAATAAACATTTTATTTACTTTATTCACTTTAATTTGATCCAAATTAACTTTTAAGCACTCTCGCGCTAATTCTGTTCAATTCGGTGCAAATGCTGCACTCACCTCCCTAAAGCAGTGCAATGTGAACGTATTTACATACCAATAAAAAATACATCCTATTGATATTAAATAATTTTAATTTTTGGCACAGTTTTTCCTTATCAACTAACACGACAAAAAAGGAGCGTAATTATGTACACTTTATATCAAACGATGTACTTACTTTGGCATTTGGATGTGAGTATCTGGCCTGTGCACGATACAGCAACAAACCCAATAGATGTTAAGGAGAAAGCACAATGACACTTAGCAAACTAGACACTGCCGTACACGCTGTAATGAACGATATGCTCACCCCATCACAAGCCGCAAAAGCCTATCATGTGCCGCAGCGATCACTATACGAAGCACTGAGACGCTCCAAAGAGAAACAGCAAACTCGATGGCAAAAATTAATGCATGAAAAGGCAAGGCTTGAGCAAAGTCTGGCTCGGATAAATAAGGAACTGCATGAACAATTTGTCTAATACCGCAATGCAGCTTCGCATTATTCAGGCACCTAGCTTGAAATACAATCGCTTAGATTGTCAGCTTTGGGTAAAACAACTTAGCGCGCTGACGCAAGCCTGTATTAACCTTGGCGCCTCTATCGGTTTTTTGCAATCATCCTCTAGCAGAGCAATACAGAATTACTGGTGGCAAGTTCTCGATGCTGTGATCAAGTCGCAAAAGACGCTTATTATCGCTGAACTTAATGGCGTAATGGCAGGTTGTGTGCAACTCTCTCCTGCAACAAAAGATAATGCTCAGCACCGAGCTGAAGTTGAAAAACTATTAGTGCATCCAAACAGCCGGCGAAAAGGTGTGGCAACAAAGTTGATGCAAGCCATAGAGCAAGAATCTACACGGCAGCAGATATCGTTACTCGTCCTTGATACACAATCGGATTCGGACGCAGAAATCCTATATCAGAGTCTAGGCTTTAAAGTCGCAGGGCAAATCCCTCATTTTGTCAGTGATGAGCGCGGCGACTTCCATGCCACCACATACTATTACAAACTGCTTGCACCGACCTTGCGCAATCGTATTGGGAACCTAGCTCAAGCGCATTATGTCAATGAATACTAGCAAATCAGTATAATCAAGCGATTCGCTAAGACTTTCGTTGCGCAATAAGACGTCAAATCTTTGTAACTGTTAAATGCCGCCGTCGACGCCGCATTGATCAAATGTTCCTGAGACATAAACAATTTTATTTTTCATAAATTGCTATTTCCCTCCAGCTAAATCAATAAAAGTCCCTGTAACAAAGCTTGCTTCGTTACTTAAAAGCCAAGCGATGGCATTAGCAACCTCAATTGCGGTTCCACCTCGCTTCAGCGGTAAAAAATCGGCTAGACGGTCAACTCGGTCTGGTTCGCCACCGTCACCGTGGATATCGGTATAAATACAGCCAGGTCTCACGCAGTTTACACGGATCTGCTCAGCGGCTAATTCCAGAGATAAGCCTTTAGTGAAGCTGTCTATTGCACCTTTTGCAGCGGCGTAGTCAACATATTCATTTGCCCCACCTAAATAAGAAGCTGCTGACGATACATTTACCATTGCACACTGTGCTGGATTAGCACTCAAACGCATGTGTTTAATTGCTTCGCGAGCACAAATAAAATACGGCGTAACATTATTAGTAAGCATATTGTTGATACGCGCTGCAGTCATGTGTTCAACTCGAGTCTGCGTGTTCAGCACCCCCGCGTTGTTGACCAGATGCGTAACTATGCCAATATCTGCCTTTATCTTGTCAAACATTGCCTCTACAGACTTTTCGTCTGTGACATCTGCTTGCAACAAATGCGCTTTACCATTATTACTTAGGATGGTATTGGCAACCGTTTCTGCGGCTTGCACATTCTGCTTGTAATTTATAACAACGGTAAACCCTTGTTGTCCCAGCAACTGAGCCGTTGCCGCACCAATCCCACGGCTCGCACCGGTGATAAGTACCACTTTTTGCATGTATTATTCCTTAAATTGGGCCAACAGTTACTGATAGTTCAACACTTCTACACCCATGTCTTCTTTGACGTGTTCTATCACCATATAGGTATGATTTGTACCAACTCCAGGTATTTCAACGATTTGACCTAATACCTCACGATATTGACGCATATCCTGGACTCGGATCTTAACTAAATAATCAAAGCCACCAGCTACCATATCACAAGAAACGACGTTGGGGATTTTTACAATATGCTGTTTAAACACCTCAAATACCGCTTCGGTCGAGCTTTTCAAGGTTATTTCAACATGCGCAACCAAATGCTGGCCAAGTTTTGCGGCATTTAATCTTGCCGTATACCCTTCAATATACCCTTCCGACTCGAGTTTTTTTACTCGGTCGAGGCAAGGACTCGGGCTCAAGTTTACCTCTTTCGCCAAGTTTACATTAGAGATCCGACCGTTGCGCTGGAGCGCGTCTAAGATTGCTAAATCGATGCGATCTAATACCCGAGTTTTAATGGAAGTCGTCATATCAGCATAAAATTTTGTGAGGGTTTGAGATTACCCGCAAATTTACCGTATTCCTTGAAAATAAAACAGCATATTCTGCTGTCTTTTCGATAGAATGCCCGCGAAATTAACGATAAAGGGCAAAGCGGTTTATCTCTGTATCTAACGCAGCTTTGTTCAAACACTTAGAACATGCATTCTGGCTAAAATTTGAACCCCCGAATGGGTGTGTTATGGTTAGCAATGTGACTGCATCATTTTGTCGTAATTGAGGCTTCCTATGCAAAAGAAACTACACTTTCAACCTTTGGTTGCTTAGTTTGGCATCAGTTCAGATGTAGTTTTGTAATCTACACATTAGATGTGTGATTCCATAGGCTGGCGCGAATTACATGTATTTTTGACTCCAATTTTTGAGGGTTGCTTATGCTTTTTAACGGCGATTTGACAACTAACTGTCCTATTCGACAAAAGATCCGTGATTTTTACCGCATTGATGAGAACGCGGTTATTGATCATATTTTACCTTTAGCTGAGGTAGGCGTTACAGCTCGAAGCCGAGCATGGGAACGTGCGCGTCAAATGGTATTGAACATTCGTAGAGATCAAGATGGTCAAAACGGTGTAGACGCGCTTTTAAATGAATTCTCTCTTTCTACCGAAGAAGGCGTGGTGCTGATGTGTTTAGCCGAAGCGCTACTTCGTGTACCAGACAAAGCAACGCAAGAAAGCCTGATCCGCGACAAACTCGCACAAGGCGACTGGAGTTCACACTTAGGTAGCAGCGACTCGTTATTTGTTAACGCTTCAAGCTGGGGCTTACTCGTTACCGGTAAAATGGTTAATTACTCAGACAAGAATAAAGAAGAACAATTTGGCGTGCTAAAGCGCACAATTGGTCGTCTTGGTGAGCCTGTTATCCGTAAATCCGTTAACTATGCAATGAAGATCATGGGTAAGCAGTTTGTAATGGGTGAAACCATTCAAGATGCTATCGACCGTGCCGCTGATAAAGAACAAAAAGGTTATGTATATTCGTACGACATGCTAGGTGAAGGCGCACGTACGATGAAGGATGCAGAGCGTTACTTCCAAAGCTATATGAACGCCATCCACGCAATTGGTAAAGCGGCAAAAGGCCGTGGCCCAATTAAGAGTCCTGGTATCTCAGTTAAACTTTCAGCTATTCATCCGCGCTATGAATTCACACACCGTGACCGCGTGATGGACGAGCTAGTACCAAAACTAAAAGAACTTGCTATTGTAGCTAAAGAATACGATATCGGTTTTACTGTTGATGCGGAAGAAGCAGACCGTTTAGATATCTCTTTAGATGTCATTGAAGCGGTATTCTCTGATGATGCACTTGGTGACTGGAATGGTTTTGGTCTTGCAGTACAAGCATATCAAAAGCGTGCTATTTTCGTTGTGGAATGGGTAGCAGAACTTGCTCGTCGCGTAGGCCGTAAATTGATGGTGCGTTTAGTTAAAGGTGCTTACTGGGATACGGAAATTAAAACCACACAACAAGATGGTCTGGAGCACTTCCCTGTATTCACCCGTAAAGCAACGACTGACGTTTCTTATAAGGCCTGTGCTATTAAGCTCCTTGAAGCACGCGATGTATTATTCCCGCAGTTTGCAACGCACAATGCTTACACCGCAGCAACTATCCTAGAGGTTGCTAAAGGCGATAATAAAGGGTTTGAATTCCAACGTTTACACGGAATGGGCGAATCACTTTACGATCAAATCGTTGAAAAAGAAGGTATTCAGTGTCGTGTGTATGCGCCTGTTGGTCAGCACGAAGATCTACTTGCTTATCTGGTACGCCGTCTACTTGAAAATGGTGCAAACTCATCATTCGTAAACGCGATTGTAGATACCACTAAGCCTGTTGAGTCACTACTTCCTGACCCTGTAGAAACACTGCAAGGCCTACGTAACCGTTACAATACGCAGATTAAACTACCTATAGAGCTTTATGGCGATGAGCGTCCAAACTCAAAAGGTAAAGATCTGACGGATATCAATGATTTAACACCATTCAAAGAGAACCTAGACAACTGGTTTAACGAACACCTAATCGATGAAAGCCAAGTACCAGAAGGTCACCTTGCAGTTCGTAACCCAGCGAACCACAAACAAGTGATTGGCTCTGTGCCTTTACACGATGAAGTACACATGCAAAATGTACTAATAAATGCTGACGCGGCTTTTGAGAGTTGGTCACAGACCACTGTCGAAGAGCGTGCAAACCTACTACGCCGTATTGCTGACATTCTTGAGCGTCACCATGACGAACTCGTTGCTATTTGTATTAAAGAAGCAGGTAAAGTAGCCCAAGACAGCATCGATGAAGTGCGCGAAGCCGTTGACTTCTGTCGCTACTATGCAGCTCGTGCAGAAGAGCTGTCTAAAGATGAACGCTTTGAAGCTCGTGGCGTGATCTTATGTATCAGCCCGTGGAACTTTCCTCTGGCGATCTTCTTAGGTCAGGTAGCTGCTGCTATCGTGACTGGTAACACCGTTATTGCAAAGCCTGCTGAACAAACCAGTATGATTGCACTGCGTTGTATCGAATTAATGCATACTGTTGGCTTACCTGAGCACGTAGTACAGCCTGTTATCGCACGCGGTAGCGAAGTGGGTAAACACATCGTGCCTGATGAGCGCATCCAAGCGGTTATGTTCACAGGTTCAACAGAGACCGGTACGCTTATCTCGCAAATTCTTGCTGAGCGTAATGACATTCAGGTTCCTCTGATTGCAGAAACTGGTGGTCAAAACTGTATGATCGTTGACTCAACAGCATTACCAGAGCAAGTGGTTGACGATGTTATTTCTTCAGGTTTTCAAAGTGCGGGTCAACGCTGTTCAGCACTTCGTGTGTTATTTGTACAAGAAGATGTCGCTGATGGCATTATCGAAATGCTAACAGGTGCACTAAAAGAGCTGCATGTGGGTGACCCTTCACAACTTTCAACTGATATTGGTCCTGTGATCGATGAAAAAGCGCTGACCACGCTGACTAAGCACGTTGATTACATGAAGTCGAACGGCAAGCTACTATTCGAAGCTAAGATCCCAGATAACAGCGAGAATGGCGCTTACTTCTTTGCCCCTCGCTTATATGAGATTTCTGATCTATCCGTGTTGAAGCGTGAAGTATTCGGTCCGGTAGTCCACGTTGTACGCTTTAAAGCAGATCAACTTGATAATGTTATCGACCAAATCAATGGTACAGGTTACGGTCTAACAATGGGTGTTCATTCACGTATCGAAGAGCGCTGCGAATACCTAGCTAAGATGTCTCGTGCGGGTAACGTATACGTGAACCGTAACATGATTGGTGCTATCGTTGGTGTACAGCCATTTGGTGGTCGTGGCTTATCTGGTACAGGTCCAAAAGCAGGTGGTCCAAACTATCTAGTTCGCCTTGTAAAAGAAAAAGCGTCACCAGACAACGTCCAAATGACAGATTTAACACCTGATGAGCTAGAAATTCACCACTTCCCAGGTGCAGTTGAGCAAGTTGAAAAACTGATGCAAAACTCAAAGCGTGATGAAAAGATCTGGCGTCGTACAGCTTTGAATGACCGAGTTTCAGCAGTGCGTCAGCTACTTGCTAAAATCGCAACTGTAGACATTATTGATGAGTTGGCAGATGATTTATCATTAACGCTTTCTGATGCACGTGCTCAGCTAAACCGCTTAGAAAAGCGTATGCGTACTTACACCACGCTACCGGGACCTACTGGTGAGTCAAACACGCTGCACTTAGAAGCGCGTGGTTGTGTTGTGGTATATGCCGATAAGAGTACTTCGTTCAACTTTTGGGCGATTTCAATTATCACAGCGCTTGCTGCAGGTAACACAGTGATCACGGTAGCCTCTGACCTATTCTATGAAGAAGCATTGGCATTTAGAGATAAGTTTATCTCTACAGGGGTTGCTGAAGGCGTATTCCAAGTAGCGAAGCAAAACCAACTGCAAGCTATTTTGGCACACCCTCATCTTGCAGGTGCTGTTGTGGCTGCACGCTCTTCACGCCTTGGTTACTTCTCACAACAACTTGCAGAGCGCAAAGGCGCTATCCTGCCAGTGATCAGTGCAGAGTACTACGATACGCTTATCAATCGTCTAGTAACAGAGAAAACCATTAGTATCGATACCACAGCTTCTGGTGGTAACACTTCACTGATGACACTTGTTGAAGACGAAGAGTAAGAAAATATAAGTCGCTATGCTAGACATAGCGATTTTATCGAACAAAGCCAGCGTACGCTGGCTTTAATTTTTTACGCAGCACTTGATGTCCTTAACCCCACGATGACATTAACAATGTCCATTAAATAAACATCTTCAACCAATGCAATCACATCATTCCATTTAGGATTGTATTCGTTATTCTCCCAGCGCCTTAATGTTCGCTCCTCTATACCGTAGCTTGCGGCTGATTCAGCTTGAGTAAAACCGCGACTTTTACGTGCAAATCTAAGTATGGCAGCACCAAGCGGCGCGCGTTCTGAAATTAAAGGTTGGCTCATTAACATCACACTCATTCCTTAAAAAATTGCGCAAATATATGACGTTTATAAAAATCACTTATTTACGCACTCACTGACTAAATGCATTCACTGCGTAATTTAATGAAGATAATAGATCTGTTTATTACGCATTACAACGAATAAATGGATCTTTTTTGCGTCAAAAATGATTTTACTTCGCAAAAAATAGCCCATATAATGACGCACACGTATCATTATTTAAGAGGCAACGCATGGAACAAAGTCTCATGAGCCTAGCGGAGCGCGTAGAATATGCGATCAAGCCGGACAGTATTAGAGCTTTTGCGTTAAAAATTGATGTATCTGAAGGGACGCTGCGCAGAATATTAAAAGGGGAAGACCCAAAACTCAGTGTGATTGAACGCATTGCCAAACAGGCCAATGTAGACTTAATGTGGCTCGTTACCGGGATCCCACTTGATTGCAAAACAGAGTCACCAATCATCCAGCAAAGTATTACCTTGGAAGACTTTAATGAGGACTTTGTTGTTGTGCCTGGCTATCATGTTTCTGTCAGCACAGGTTATGGCGCATTTAACCAAAGCGCCGAGGTTGCACGCTACCTTGCATTTAGAAAAAAGTGGATTGAATTTAAAAATTTAGATAAGTCACAGCTGGTCGTGGTGTTTGCCAAAGGCGACTCTATGGAACCCACTATTCACAATAACAATACAATTTTAGTGGACTTATCGGATAAAAAATTAAGCGAAGGCCTGATCTATGTTGTTCGCCTTGGCGAAGAGCTTTATGCCAAGCGCCTACAACAAAACTTTGATGGCTCAGTACGTTTGATTAGCGATAATAAAGAATACCGAGAACAAGTTGTGATGCCGAATGAATTGGAGCAGCTGGAAATTCTCGGTAAAGTGGTATGGATTGGTAAAGATCTAATTTAATAATACGATGCTAAATCTTGAATACTTATTCTCATTTTTAATCGCCAGCACGGTAATTGCCGTAGCACCGGGTCCATCCAATGCATTTTTAATGGCGCAGACCTTTACTAATGGCCGCGCAGCTGGAATGCAGAGCGCATTGGGCTTTGCACTCGGAGGGGTGATCCACACACTCTTTGCCGTTGTTGGCTTATCGGCACTCCTAAAAGCTTCAGAGACCGCCTATACCACAGTGCAATACCTCGGCGCAGCTTACCTAGCTTATCTAGGTGTAATGACTATCAAGGAGACGCTTGGGAAGGGGCAGATAGCTTGCGAGGAAAAACCACACGTGAGCACCAAAAAGCCTAAAAACGTAATGTTCCAAGCAATGATGACGGAAGTCTTAAACCCCAAAGTCGCCCTGTTCTTTATTGCATTTATTCCTCAGTTTGTCGATAGTAGCTTGGCGACCTCGACAACGATGCAACTGGCCATGTTTGGCTTACTTTATCCTATTTTAGCTTTCCCCATTGACTGCATGTACATCTATGGTGGTGATAAAATTGCAGGCTATTTTAGGCAACATCCCGCAGCGCCGGTGTGGATTGATCGTATTTCTGGCTTAATTTTTATCGCATTAGCGGTCAATTTATTACTCTAAGTAGTGACACAAAATAGGAGCAGTACACATGCAAAAACGCTCACAGCCACTGCCAGCTAAAAAGCATATTGCTTTGGTTGCACACGACGGTATGAAACCAGCCCTACTTGACTGGTGTCAGACCCACTTTGCTAGTCTTAAACAGCACAAACTTTACGCTACGGGCACAACGGGTAACCTAATAGAAAAGCATACTGGTTTAGAAGTAACAAAGCTATTTAGTGGCCCAATGGGTGGCGACCAGCAAATTGGTGCCAAAATCGCGGAGCAAGATGTTCATGTCTTGATTTTCTTTTGGGATCCGCTCGCGTCACAGCCTCATGATCCGGATGTAAAAGCACTGTTGAGACTCGCTGCTGTTTGGAATATTCCCGTTGCCTGTAATGAAGCAACAGCAGATTTACTGATGGCGTGCGATAAAATGAGCCAGCCAATCGCAAGACATCTACCTGATTATGAGCAGTACCTAGCTAGTCGCTTAGATTGATAATATAAAGAGGAAAGAAGCGGGTTATTACCGCTTCTTTTATCACGACTTCAATTACTTAAATAGTTTATCCGCCCATTTAGTCAAACCTGCGGTTACACTACCAAAATTATCCCCGTTCACCATTTCAATATCACCAATTTGCTGTGCAAGCGTTGCTTTGAGCAGTGGTGATTGCGCGCTACCGCCAGTAAGATAGATCACGTCTGGTTTTGAGCCTGCTTGATGTATGGCTTCTTTCGCAAGTGCCCCCATCTGCTCTAAGTTCGACATGACTGATTCGGCAAAATCTTGCTGTGTAAATTCAGAGGTTAACTGTGGCTCAATAAAACCAAGATCGGCGTTAAACTTTGCTTGCTCAGAGAGTGCTATCTTGCCAAGTTCACCTTCACGAACCGCTTGATGGGTGAGCTTGTTCTGTTGAATGTGAAGTAAACGCGCCAGCTTTTGCGGCTCGGCGACATCTCGCAACATGCTTTGCAATTCTCGCGCTAGTTTATCGCTGTAGAAGTCTAGTTGAGACTGAATATCATTAATTTTACATGCCTGCCAATACAGTTGACTAGGCATCGGCAAACCTGAACTCATGTTAGAGCCTAGACCGCATAACGGCATTAATTGGTGATAAGCAAGCGCAATATCTAAGTCGTTACCGCCGATACGTTTACCCGTATGCGCTAAAAAGTCTTGCTGGCGCTGTGTATTATTGCGATAGCTTGGCCCCATTCGGACAAACGAGCAATCGCTAGTACCACCGCCGATATCAACCACCAGCACAAGTTTATCTTGCTGAAGACGACTTTCGTACTCAATTCCCGCAGCTAGCGGTTCGAAGAGAAAATCCACTTCCTTAAACCCAGCTCTTTTTGCGGCGGTGGTAAGAATATTAACCGCTTGTTGGTTGCTTTCCTCTCCACCAACAGATTGAAAATTAACAGGTCGACCAATCACAGTGTCGGTAATGGACTGTTGCAGCTGCGACTCGGCACGGCGCTTAATCTCCATCATCATCGCCGCAGCAATATCTTCAAAGAAGGCGATTTGTTGAGGTTTAAGCCCAACCGCCCCAAAGAAGGACTTGGGTGATTTAACAAAAAAGCCTTCTTCAGGAAATTCTATATACTCAGAAATTGCCGCTTGACCAAAAAAAACGCCCGCTTCATGCGCTTCTAAATCGAGATCACGTTTGGCTTGCTGTGCTACCGTTAACAGCCCCTGTCGAGACTGCGTGTAGGCTGGATCTGGTTCATTGAGATGGCGGTTAACAAATGCAGGAATTAACGCATTGTGCATGGCATACATAGTCGAAGGCAGGTAATATTTATCTTGCTCGAGACGTAGTAAGTCCACTTCATCATTTTGCATAACGCCTATCGCACAATTAGAACTTCCGTAATCAAACCCGACTTTCATTCTCTACCTCAAACTGCTGAAAAGTCGCGAAGTGTATCATGGTTGTCGTTATTGTCAGATGAATTTATCTAGGTTCCAACACCCTTAACTGGCTTGTGGTAAAAAGCATAGCGCAAACTATCTGACTGCTTGGCTTGATACATAGCGGAGTCCGCCTGTCTGATCCCTGTCTCGATATCGAGGTTGTCAAACAGGCTAACGCCGATGCTAACCCGGCAATTTAGTTTATCGCTTTCAAAGAGGTACGGTTTATCTACCTTATTGATGATTTGCTGGCAGATCCCAACAACATGAGATTTAGCTTTAGAGTACTTCGGGGATAAATGAGTAATTAAAATAACAAACTCATCACCTCCCCAACGGATCACCACATCCCCCTGACGTACGCTAGCGCACAAACGTTGAGCAACCGTCTTGAGTAATTGATCCCCTACATGGTGACCATGTAAGTCATTTGCTTTTTTAAAATCATCAAGGTCTAAAAACAAGATTGCGCAATAACAACCAAGCTGTTGTCCTGCATGAAGTTGCTCCACCAGCCCATGCTGAAGAATATGGCGATTCGGTAACTCGGTTAACTGATCATGATACGCCAGTTTCTCGGCTTCAAGATACTCAAGCTTACGCTCATTGATATCCCGAGATAACACGATAAAACGCATTTCTGCATGATTGTCGCTTGAGGTCGCAACTTTACGAGCGATAGAGACTTCAAACCAACGCTCACCAACAGGTGTGGGCAAGTGAATATGGCTTCCATGTGAGTAGCCGTTAACTTTTGCTTCTTGCAATGCCAGCATTACTACTTTAGCGGCATGCTCTGGCATCACCTCAGTCACCGTATGACCAATCAGCTGTTCTGCCGGAGCAACCAATAGCTCAGGGCGGAGTATTCTGGCATCCCAGTGTCTCCCCTCTTCATCCAGTTCAAACATTAAGTCCGGCATTGCGCTTAATGTCGACGCCAATTCCTCATAGCTCGGTTGTACCGAAGTTCGGGTACGAGCCATACGACGATCCTTGACCATGAGGCGCTGCAACATCCTGTTCCATAATTCTATAAACTTGAACTTTGCAATTTGAAACATGCCTATGAACACAGCTAATCTGCGGCTATCGTTATAAAATAATATACCAATTTTTTGAATTATGACTAGGACCTGCCGCGCTTTACTGTTTAATTTTTGTTCTCAGAAATAAATTTTGACCGCGACACTCGACTGGCCTCTTGGAAATCTAAGTAAAAGTTGAGCAACAATGAACAAATCACATTTAGGTGAACTCGAACGACAGCACGAATTTGCAGAGGAAAAGCAATTGACGAACGCATAATAATTCCTATAATCGACACGGCAGCGCTTTCCATGATGGAAGGTCACAAGATATATAAGGATGACTATGTCTTTTTTCAAAAAAGCCCTTGGCGCAGTCGGTATCGGTGCAGCAAAAGTAGATACCATCTTAGAAACCCATCACGCCTCTCCTGGCGAAGAAATTTCTGGAACGGTTAAAATCATCGGTGGCAAAGTTGCTCAAGAGATCAACAAAATAGATCTCAACGTAATGTGCAACTACACGGTTGAAAGAGAAGACAGTGAAGGTGAAACAACGACCATCACTAAAAACCACACCCTTGCTAAATTTCAAATCAACGAACGATTTACTATCGAACCTGGTGATGAAAAGCACATTCCATTCGCGCTTGACCTCGCTGAAGAAACCCCGCTTACTGTAGGACAATCCAAAACTTGGATTGCTACCAACCTTGATATTGATATGGCGCTCGATAAGTCAGATAGGGACTATTTACATATCGTACCTACCGAGCTACAACAAGCGGCTATCGATGCAATGGAAGCGCTTGGCTTTAAACTCTATGAATCAGACTGTGAAGGTATTGATGAAGTATCATTCTCACGCCTCCCATTCGTACAAGAGTTAGAGTTTAAAACAATCACAGGTGACTTCCATGGTCGCTTTGATGAAGTAGAAGTGGTTTTCTTTAATCGTGGTGAGCAACTAGAAATCATCTTTGAGATTGACCGTAAAGCGCGAGGCTTTAAAGGCTTCTTTGCAGAGGCACTAGACCTTGATGAGTCAAAAGCCAGACTGCTGATAGATGAATCAGATTTAGAAGACCTAGAAGATGCTATCTATGACATTTTAGAGGCGAATTGCTAGGATACTTTAATAGTTTTATGCTTTAGTGCTCGTTGCATTCATACGAATGCAACTTCTATATGAACAAACTCTCTATACTGACTTATGACAAATTTAAGCCACTGAAAAATGCGTACTACAGCGCTTTATAGTTGACTTAAGCTCAATAAGACAGCACATTAAAACGAATGGTCAAGGTAGATTAGGTGACAATGAATGTCCAACTTTAGAATTTGGAAACTGGTTAGCCTACTGTGTGTTTTGAGCCTAATGCTGGGCTGCGAATCGAAAGAAGAGCGTATTCAGCAAACCATTACACATACACTTCAAGAAGCTTCAACAGCGATAAATACGCTGGGAACCGCCCTTGATAAAAAGCAGGTGAGAAATGCCAACCTTTTGACTGAGTATGGCAAAGTACTTAGTCAGCAAAAACCTCAGCTCAGCGAAATTGCGCAAATTATTTCCCAAGACGCAACAAGCAGCGGTACCTTATATCAGAGTTTATTGACT
Organism: Pseudoalteromonas galatheae; assembly: GCF_005886105.2. Taxonomy (NCBI): domain Bacteria; kingdom Pseudomonadati; phylum Pseudomonadota; class Gammaproteobacteria; order Alteromonadales; family Pseudoalteromonadaceae; genus Pseudoalteromonas; species Pseudoalteromonas galatheae. The sequence goes on along the minus strand of NZ_PNCO02000001.1, from coordinate 764,498 downwards.
CGTTATCAGTCCCTTAAGTCCCCCGATCCTAGCATGAACAGCGATGACATTATCAACCAAGCAGTGTTGTTAAAAGAAGCAGCTTCCATCAGTTTATTCAATGATGCGCTCACAGATCCAATCAATGTTTTAGCCGATATGTCAGATGGCAAGCTAGCGCGAGTCGGCGCAATCAGTCAGCAAGCGGAACAAACGGCAAATGGCCAGACCGGTATCGGTAACCAGCTTGTTGGCAATGCCAACTATGGCGAATGGCAGACCAACTCAAACGGCACTAGCTTTTGGATGTGGTACGGCATGTATCGCATGCTTGGAGATATAGTGGGTGATGTGGAGTATGGTCGCTGGAGTAAACACCGCAAATACAGTTACTACAGTGACTATGGTCGCCATAGGTACACTAGCTACAGAGGTTACAAACGCCAAACTGAGCTCGCCAAGCGCACTAAACAATCGTATCAACGCCAGGGTAAACAATTTACCAGTCCCTATGCCAAGAAAAAATCTGGCGCGTCAGGGTTAAGCCGAAGTAGTAATACCCCATCAGCAGTAACTCGAAGCAGCTACTCTCGAACCTCAAGCTACGGCTCAGTTCGCAATAGCTCAAGTAGAACCTCCCGTGGCGTAAGCCGGGGCAAATAGCGCATATATAGCGGAGTTAACACATGTACCAATTTAACGGATTAACAGCTTGGACTTTCCAAGCATTGCTAATAGATATGGCGGTGATCGTCGCGTTGTTTGTTAGCTTAAAATACATCAAAGGTTGGGTATCTAACCTTCATGCAAACGATGAAATCACTGAAAGAGACAACTTTGCATTTGGCCTCAGTTTTGCTGGTGGTTTAGCAGGCTTAGCCATTGTGATTTCGGGCATTTCAAGTGGTGCTTTTGCCAGCTCTTTAGCTCAAGAAGCGCTACAAATGGCGGGCTATGGTATCGTTGGTATCGTCCTTATCAAACTCGGCCATTTTTTCCAAGACAAAGTCGCGCTACGCAAGGTGGACCTTCATGACGAAATCGTTAAAGGTAATGTCACCTCAGCACTGATTGATTTTGGCCATGTGGTGAGTGTTGCCATTGTGATCCGCTCAGCTTTGCTTTGGGTACTCACAGAGGGCTGGTATGGTTTACCTATTGTGGTTGCAGCCTTCATTATTGGTAATATTTGTATGCTGCTTGTGAGCCAATACCGAGTACAACTATTTAAGCGCACCAACAAAAGTGGCGACTGTTTACAGCAAGCAATCAAAGACAACAATGTTGCGGTCGGGATCCGCTACGCGGGCTTTTTAATCGGCTCAGCACTTGCACTGACTGCAGCGTCCGGTTTAGCGCCTTATGTGGCAGACAACATTAACTCAAGTCTACTGTATTGGAGTATTGCTGCACTGGGTAGTATTGTGCTATTCATCGTCTTACACCTAGCCATGATAAAAATTATTCTGGCGGGTAAAGATATTTCCGATGAAGTGAACAGACAAAAGAATATTGGTGTTGCTGCCATCTCAGCCGCGCTTTCTTTTGCCATTGGTACGACTATGGCAAGTTTGTTAGGTGCATAACCCTTGAGCGTATCAGCACCACAAACTTCTGCAAGAGTGACCGGCAACTGGTCGTTGTTCGGTCACGATACCCTACTTATTGGCGTTATGGCCATTTTGGCCGGTTGCGGCCTAATCTACGAATATTTGCTTTCCCACTATGCGGGCCGCGTTTTAGGCTCAGTAGAGAGCGCGATTTATGCCATGATAGGCACGATGATCGTGGCGATGGGCATTGGCGCATTTTTAGCGCGTTGGTTTAAAGATCCTTTTACCGCTTTTGCATGGCTTGAAAGCCTAATAGCACTGCTCGGCATGAGCAGTATTTTGGTGATCGCCAGTGTTATTGCCCTTACTTATACACTGCCCCATACACTTTCCAGCCTTTATAGCCTGCCTCCTGATAGTGTCTTAGATGGTATGCCATTTGAGCAATTACAAGTATTTGCCCGATTTCTACCTTATGTTTTCGGCCTCGTCCTAGGTATTTTAATCGGCATGGAAATTCCGCTGATCGCTAGGATCCGCCAACAAGTGTACGGTCGTTTCCTTGAAAATAACGCAGGCACCATCTACGGTGCAGATTATATCGGTGCAGGTGTTGGTGCTGCCATTTGGGTCACGATAATGCTTGCGCTACCAATAATGCAAGCAGCAGCGTGGACTGCACTATTTAATATCATTGCAGGACTTATCTTCCTATGGCGTTATCATGTTCACGTCCGTTTCGCTAAGTTATTATTCGCGTGTCACTTTGTCCTATTGGGAGTTTTTTTCGTTATTCTGAGCCACGGCTCCAATTGGATGAAAGACCTCAGCAATGTGCTTTACAAAGACAAAGTGATCTATTCAGAATCAACGAAGTACCAACATGTAGTCATCACCGAGCGATTAAGCCGCGCACAACCGATGCCAATTAACGACTTATTCTTAAATGGTCGATTACAGTTTTCATCTGTTGATGAACAGATCTATCACACTATGCTCGTGTATCCTGCAATGCTGGCATCCAACCGTCGCGAAAAGGTATTAATCATTGGCGGCGGAGATGGTTTGGCACTTCGAGATGTACTTGAATGGCCTGTTGAAAATGCAACCTTAATCGATTTGGATGGGCAACTGCTCTCACTATTTGGACTACAAGGGCAGCCCTACCCCGCTAGACCGAACATCACTAGTCAATTAACTCAATTAAATGGCGATGCGTTAAATGACCCAAGAGCAACCGTTATCGTTGCAGATGCATTTTTAGAAGTAGAGAAAATGCTCGACCAAGGTAGACAATTTGACACTATCATTATTGATTTACCCGACCCAAATCACCCTGATTTGAATAAGCTATATAGCGACTACTTTTATAATCATGTACGTCAATTACTGGCACCCGATGGCGCACTCGCTATTCAATCAACGTCTCCCTATCACGCCAAAAAAGCGTTTATTAGCATAGCTAAAACGGTAAAGCATGCCGGGTTTACGCATGTTGAGCAATATCAGCAGAATATTCCCTCATTTGGCCAATGGGGTTGGACAATCGCTACGAGAGCTGGACAACCGGCAAGTGCTAGGATCAGGTCGATCGAGACTTTACCTGTCCCAAGTAACTGGATAAATAAAGAGTATTTACTTGCTACTTTCGCTTTCCCAAATCGCTTTTTTGATGGAGCAAAAGATATTGAAGTCAACCAGTTAGGAACGGGAAGACTATACGATTATTATCGCCAAGCATGGCAAACAGAAGATGAGTTGTATAAAAATTAGCGCACGGCCATTGACATATTATGTCTTACGTGCAACTCTTAACTCAGACATAATATGTCAAAACAAAAAAGGTAAATGAAGATGGAATTAAATGAACTATCAATCAAATTAGCATCATTTGAAACAGAAGGTGCTAACTTCGAATCATTCTTAATCGCCAATGAAGGCGAGCAAGATGTATTGCAAGTGATTGTTGACGGAAATGACGAATTACCAATTTTTGTGACTCAGACTGAAGAACAACTTGTATGCATTAGTTACCTATTTAAAGAGAATGAGGTAAAGCCTGAGTTGCTAAACGAGTTAAATGAAGCACTATTAAAACTGAATGTGCCGATCCCGCTGAGTGCGTTTGCTAAAATTGATGAGCAGTATGCGATATTTGGTGCTCTAGCCGTTTCCTCCTCAATTGATGAGATCACGCACGAACTGGTCACCCTCGCGGACAATGCAATCGAAGCATTGGAAGCCGTGACTGTGTATTTGAATGAGTAATATTGGAGTTGTGAAATGAGTATTTTAAAGAAATTATTTACTGCTGTTCGTGGTGGCGCTAGAGAAGTTGGTGAGTCAATTGTTGATGCAAATGGCATTCGTATTTTTGAGCAAGAAATTGCTGACGCACAAAACGCATTAGCTAAAGCCAAAAAGAGCTTAACAGAAGTAATGGCGAAAGAGATGCAGACAAAACGCAAATTAGCTGCACTTGACGAAAGCATTATCGAGCATGAAAACTATGCAGGACAAGCGCTCGAAAAAGGTAACGAAGCTTTAGCGGTAGAAATCGCAGAGAAAATCGGTGAATTTGAAGTTGAGCGCGCAGAGCATCAGCAAGTGCTAGACGGCTTTAGTAAACATGTGATCCTGTTAAAACAGCAGATCAAAGAAGCTGAAAAAACGATTAAAGAAAACCAACGCCAGCTGACAATGGTAAAAACCACAGACAGCGTTCAAAAAGCAACCATGGCAGTAAACAGCACGCTAAATACCAATGCGTCATCTATGGTAAATGCTCGCCAGTCGCTTGAGCGTATCAAGCAACGCCAGCAAGATAGGCAAGATCAACTGGCTGCGGCAAAAGAGCTTGAAGCGGCTGCAACGGGTGCAGACCTAAAAGCCAAAATGGCAGAGGCGGGAATTGGATCTACGCAAAAAAGTAATGATATTCTTGAACGTATTAGAGCTAAACAAAGCAACTAATTATTTACTGATTAGAAAAAGGAGGCCTCGCCTCCTTTTTTCCCTTTTTGATTATGTAGGTGCATTATGTTTGGCTTTTTTAAATCAAAAAAAACTCCTGAGCGACAGCTTACTCATGCAAAAGATCTGAAGGTTGGGGATATGCTCACCATCATTGATTCGTTCGCTTATCCTAGCTGGCTCAAGGGACAAACCCTCAAAGTGGTTGGCGTACAAACTTACCAATTTGAACGCAGCGCTGCATATGAATTTGTTCTCGAAAGTGATTCAGGTAACATTACTTTTTTGCAAATTGAACAAAGTGACGGTGAGGAATACGCTAACTTCTCTATCAAAATCCAAAGAGAAGACGTCGATGCTATTTTTACACTTGATGAATTTGCGCGTATTTTCGATGAAGAAGCACTGACCCACATCGACACGCAGGCCACTCCAGAGGCTTTCGAGCGATTTTTAGGTAAAAGCTATCAACAAAGTGAAGCGCCCTACGTTTGCTATTTTTACGATAGCGATTATCGCGGTCGCACCTTGCCACGCTATCAAGATGAAAGTGGCGAAGTATGTGAAGTTATTGAGTTACTTAGTCCTGACGAAAAATTCGCTATCAATATCGAAATCTGGGATGGGGGAGAAACTGACGTGTCACTAACCATGTGCCGACCACTGAGCGATATTGTCGACCTATTCCCTGGAGCGAACTCGTGACCACAAGAGAAGACAAGTGGAAACGTCAAGAAGTCGCATTGAGGGCCACACAAATGGCCTTCGATTTAACCACTGAAGTACAAAAAAGCATTAAAAAACAGGCAATAGACGAAGAGCTAACACCATCCGATATGATCAGAAAGATCCTTGATTTAGAAGTTAAATCGAAGAAAACTCGGCAACGCTTATCCTTCAATCTAACCGATGATGAAATCGTACTATTAGCAGAACGTTTTAGCGTTGACCCTAACGACAAACGGGCTGTAAAGCAACAAGTCGCCAATATGCTACTTAGTCGCTATACAGAAAATAAAAAGAAGTAGTTGGCTGTATTTATTGTAGATTTATCTAGGTTGTTGTTCTATAAACAACCTATGGCGCTACCCTTATTCAACCTACATGATGTAGCGCCTTGCACAACTATAACACCGATCACTCTACCGCAAGCAGCTCAACTTCAAACACTAATAACGAACCCGGTTCGATTTTACCTGCAGCACGGTCACCATAGCCTAAGTCTGGACCAATCCAAAAGCGGTATTTATCCCCTTCGCTCATCAACTGCACGCCTTCGGTCCAACCAGGGATCACTTGATTAAGCCCAAAGCTGATAGGTTGGTCACGCAGTACTGAGCTGTCGAATACGGAGCCGTCAAGTAAAGTACCATGATAATGCACTTTAACTTTGCTCGTTGCATTTGGCTGTTTGCCACCGTCAGTTTGAGTTATTATTTCGTACTGGAGACCTGAGTCAGTTTTATGTACCTCTGTGCGCTTTTCGTTTTCTTTCAAAAAGTCAGCTGCTTGAATTCGATTAAACTGCGCAAGCTGCTTTTGTTTCTGACCACCACGAAAAAACACCACCGCAATCACCAGTGCAACAATAACGAGGATAATATTAGTTGTCGTCATGGTTTTCTTCTCCTTTGTCGTCATCGCCGTTTACTACTTTTGCAATACGCTCAAGTTTCGCCATTGCAACTGCATTGATACTGTTTTCAGGATAGCCTTCATCGCTAAGCTCTCCTGCTGGTCTATCCATTAACAAGCTAAGCGCTTCATCTACTGTAGCAACGGCATAGACATGGAATAAGCCTTTTTCAACAGCTGCAATCACTTCATCATCTAACACTAAGTTGACCTTGTTAGATTCAGGGACGATCACCCCTTGCTTACCTGTGAGACCTCGCATTTTGCAGAGTTTAAAGAAGCCTTCGATTTTTTCGTTTACACCACCAATGGCTTGTACTTCACCGTGTTGGTTAATTGAACCGGTGAGCGCTAACGATTGATCCACGGGCAGTTGCGTCACAGCCGATAGCAGCGCACAAAGCTCTGCAAGTGATGCGCTATCACCGTCAATAAAACCATAATTTTGTTCAATGGCAATATTTGCGCTAAGTGTCAGGCTAAAGTCTTGCGCATACTTGTTACCTAGGTAACCCGTAAGCAGCATCACGCCTTTTGAGTGAATTGACTTACCTAAGTCTACCTCACGTTCAACGTCAATCACCCCGTCAGCACCCGCGTATACCGTAGAGGTAATACGCGCAGGCGTACCAAATGCGGTGTCACCAATATGCAGTACCGTCAGGCCATTTACCTTACCAATTGCGGTGCCTTCGGTTGCAATCAAGGTATGCCCTTCTTGAATATCGCTGAGCATGTTTTCACTTAACTGTCCTGTTCGATATTCTTTTCCGGCTATCGCCTCATCGATGTGATTAGCGGCAATTTGGTTTACGCCATCTTGCTTGGCATAAAAACTGGCTTCTGCCACCAGCTCCAAAACATCAGCAAAGCGCGCCGAAAGCTTACTGTGGTGCTCCGCTTGGCGATAGCTAAATTTAAGCATCCGCGCCAGCGCCGCTGAGCTAAGCTCAATCTTCAAGGTATCATTGCAGTATTCCATCACCTTAGTGATAAATTGATACTGCATTTTGTCCGAGCTTGGTAAGTAGTAATCAAAATCAGCGAGCACTCTAAATAGCTCTGCAAACTCTTCATCGTACTCACCTATGGTGTAATACAGGTCTCGCGACCCCAATAGAATAATTTTGACATCCAACGGAATTAGCTGCGGCTTTAAGGTAAAGCTGCTGCCCACCGAATTGTCTTGATACGGTAGGTCATTTTTAATTTGGTGGGTTTTCAGCGACAGTTTAAGGCCATCCCACACTTGCGCGTTAGCCATAACTTTTTCTGCATCCATGATCAGATAGCCGCCATTGGCGCGGTGCAATGCACCGGCTTGAATAGAGCGATAGCTAGTGATCAAATTACCTTGGGAGGTTGCATATTCCACCTTACCAAAGATATTACCAAAGGTCGGATTTGGCTCGTACACCACAGGCGCAGGATCGTCTTCTTTAAACTCAACCAGAATATTGGGCGCAAAAAAGTCAGTGAGCATTCCCTTTGAATCAAAGTCGTCTTTGTTTTCGTCGCTGCTACTATCGTCGTCTAGCCAATCTAATACCGCATCGACAATTTCAACCTTGAGATCTTTAAGATAACGCAGTACGCCAATGTGTGCGGCATACTTATGCTCAAGTGCTTTTAATAGCGGTTTGGTCGCCATTTCGATGGTGGTTTTTTTAAGATTACGCAAGCGCTCAGAGGATTCGCGCTTCCATCTTGGCAGCTCAATAAGCGACTCAATGAGGGCATCTTCTAATGTTTCAATTGCCGTTAAAAAGTGTGCCTGAACATGCTCGTCTAGTGCTGAAAACTCCGTATCACTAAGTTGCTTACCGTCAACCACAGGAGCGAAACCAACCGTTCCCGTATCTTCTATCAGTGCAACGCTCATATTCATAGCTTGCTGCTCAACAGCGGTGATCGCAGCGTCGTATTTTTGTTCGAACTCTTTATCTAGCGACTTTTTCTTGCGTTGATAACCCGGGTTATCAAAAGCTGCAGGAAAAGTATCTAAGATCTCATCGATAAAGGCGTCAATATCTGCCTCAAGCTGCTTACTTTCACCCGCTTGCATAAACAGTGCGATAGGCTCACGATGGTCGTCATAGTTGTTGACGTACAGCCATTCTTTGGGCGTTGGCTTAGTTTTACTGTGCGCCTCGAGCTTGTCTTTTACCATGGTAAAACGACCCAGCGCCGCTTCTCCCATGACATAGACATTATAACCGGGTAGCTCCATTCCCAAGGCAAAGTCTAGCGCGGTTTGAGCACGCTGCTGGCCAATAAACGGTAGCGCTTCTGGGTAAGGGTTTTGAATACAATTTTCTATGTGAGTCAACGAAACTGATGGCGCGAGCTGGCTCGCAGGCAGTGCTTTTTCAGACGACAATTTAGATTTGGTCATTCTAACTTCTTTGTATTATTCGCATACGTTAGTCTACTCAGCTTGGTGCTTCCAAGCTGAGCGCCCACACTTTAGGGCGCTAATGCTTTTCTAGTATATTCCCCATGCCCGCACTCGCTGCAAGCTGGGATCTTGATGGCATAATAAACATCTAATTTATAGCCACAATTCTTACACACTAATTGTCCCAAAGCTATCCATTCACCTTCTTTATAAATGCCTTGGTGTTCAAAATCCTTTAAAAGTGCGGACCACTCAAGTTGAGTTCTATCTTCTAATTGGGATATTTCGAATAAGATGTTGGCTTTGAGTTCACTCCAAGCCGCTTCATCATAGAAGGTTTTGTTTTCGAGAAGATGTTCCAAGTCACGTTTTAGATAGTAACTATAATCATCATAGGTTTGTTTGGTGTAGTCTTTCAGTGCGCTCTGCGCTTCCCAGAACCGCTTAGATAAATCGTCAATTTCATGTTCTTTGACGTCTTTAAGCCAATCGGAAAATTGATCTAGCCATTTTTGATAATCCGCCATTGCTACACTCCTGTTTCGCCAATAGGTTAAGTGTAGACCAGATATACCATTCATTGTATTAGGGTTAGCTGAACTTGGGGCTCAGCAAACCCATTTGGCTTCTGGTTACGAAGCCAAAAGTCATTGCTATTAGCTTAGAAACGATACTTCACACCAACAGTTGCCGTCGTACCAAGGCCTTTAACATTGTAGCCGCCGTACGTGTAGGCTTGTGCACGAGCTGGGTAGTAGTCAGAGTTAAATAAGTTCTCAATACCAACAAACACTTGCCAGCTTTGCCCGAATTGATATTGACCACTAAAGTTAACCACGTTATAGCTATCTATTGGACCTTGATCTCCAACATAATTACCTTCATCGTCCCGTTCAAAACGTTTACGGTCGCCGACATGTAACCAGCTTAACGTCATAGATAACGCATCAACTGGCTGCCAGTTTAGGTTTGCCGTAAGTTTTGGTGGACTAATTTGTCTTGAGCCAAGGTACGTATCCGCTTTAGTATCTTTACCCTCTACATAGCTATATGTCGCAATGAGTTTTAGCGTGTCGTTGATCTTGTAATCGACAAGTGCCTCATAGCCCCATATTTTTTGTGGTGCTCGAACAGGCTCATAAACTCCGGTTACTTCATTGAATTTATTTGTTGTGCCAAATTCAGATGTACTTCTATATGCCGCAAATTCAAATCGTAACGTCTCAAATTGAGAGTTAAAACCGATTTCGTAGTTATCAACAATCGATGCTTCTGTTTGAATTTGGCCAATGTCTTCTACTGTTGCACTGCGCAGCAGACGGCCAATATCCGAGATATCAGAGCCCTGCGAGTAACTAGCGAATGGGCTGAACTTTTCATTTGCGTTATATTTAATACCCACATTGTACGTTGTGGCGTCATAGTCAATGGTGTCACCTTTCACGTTAAGTGGTACAGAGCACTGATCCGCTGAACGACAAAGTTTTAGTGTTTGGTAATCAGCTACCGCAAGATCAATACTTTCTTGTCTCACTCCCGCTTTTAACACTAGGTCATCGGCAACAATCCACTTGGTCTGTAGGTAACCTGCGATGCTTTCCATGTCCATTTCTGGCACCCAAATACGACCATCAACAAGTGGCTGTGAAGTCACATCATTCAGCGCATCGACACCATAAATGAAGGTAGCTTGGACACTGTCAAAATCAACCAAAGTATTAAATGTCGCACGCGCGCCCTTTTTTTCAGAGCGGATGATAGATTGACCGCCAGTGTACCCTTCATCAGGGTTTGCTAAACTTGGCGAGAAGAAGAACACGTTCTCAATGTCTTGCATATACGCATCAAGCGTCATTTGTGTATTAGCAAAGATCTCAAAATCGATGTACTTGACTGTAATATTCTCGTTGCCTTCAGGCCCTTGTGGCTTACCTTGTTTCTGCTGAGCTGGTGGCACGTGAATAGCGTAAGATTTTTCACCTAAATTGATGTTGCCAAACACATCACCTAGGTCAGTTTTTTGCTGTGAACTGTAGAAGTTATAGCTAAATTGCAGTTGCTTGTCTTCGTCAAAGTCATAGCCAAGCTTAGTAAAGTAGTTTTCTGTCACAGTATCCGACAGACCATACTGTAAACCCAGAATATCACCTTCAGCATCACGCTGAACGCCATTTTCTTCATAGCTTGCTGTGACTAAATAACTAAATTGGTCAACACGGCCATTAATTGCGCCCGCAATTCGAGCACCAGCGCTCTCTGCAAGCTTTACTGCACTAAAGCGGCTAGATAGACTAATTTCACCTTCTGGTTTGCCATCGCTTTTGGCCTGCTTGGTGATGTAGTTAATGATCCCGCCTGAAGCACCATTACCATAAATTGAGGTTGCCCCTTTGATCACTTCTATGCGCGCGATGGCACTTGGATCGAGTGTTTTTACACCCAAAGAACCATTTCGCAGTGGCGTAGACTGAGGTACACCGTCAATCATCACCAGAGGCGCACGTCCACGCAACGATTGCCCTGTATTACTTGAACTACCCGTATCCGGAGCAAGACCAGGAACAATTTGAGATAACAAGCTTTGTAATTCTGGATTTACTTTTAAATGATCTTCAATTTGTTTTTGATTAATAATCGTAATGGAGGCAGGCACTTCATCGATGCTTTCAAACACACGACTGCCCGAGACCACAATATGCTCCATATTTTCAGCTTGAAGATCTTTAACATTGGTATCGTCTGCAATGGCTGCTGCGCTAACAGCCAACGCTACCGTACTGAGAGTAGTTTTTAACATAGTTATCCTTGCTGGATTTGGAATAATAATGATGTAAAAAGCGGCAATATAATATTGCCAAACCCCAGTGAAAACAAGGTAAATGTGAATGGTTTGCATTACCCTTTACTTAAGGGTTATTCTACTCTGCACCGTTTTTTGCAATTATATCTACATAACAGCAACTTAGAGTGAAGTTAATTACCTCCTCCTGCGATGACGTTGTAACCAAAAATACAGGCCGGATACCGTAAACAAGGTCGGAGCTAAAGCAAGCACTAACCAGACAAATTGCACGATGGGGCCAGCAAAATCACCAATGTGAAACTTGTACTTAAAGTTCCAAATTTGCGTAGCGACTCCCGCTTTTGACGCATCATATTGCGCTACCACCTCACTGCTATAAGGATTTACCCAAACCCAGCTATAGGCATGACTTTCGCCCGGATTTTGAACTCTAAAAGCGACACTGTCGGATGCTTTGTCAGGCATATAAATACGGAACAGCTGACTGTTTGGGAAAGTTGATTTCGCGCGTGTTGTAGCGCTATTTAAATCATAGGGCAAGCCGTGAAAGTTAACCGCAATAGTAGGTGGTTTTGGCCTTGCTTCGACCTCATCAAAGCTCAACCACTCAACCACAGCCTTAGTTTGCGGCTGCCAGTTAAACGCCATGCCACTGAAGGCAATGAGCAGTATTGGTAAGAGCAAATATACACCCAATACAGTGTGTAACTGATAAAGCAGGACCCTTAGCTTCGCTTTTGGTTTTATCACTAGCCGTTTCAAGCGATTTTTAGGCTTTACCCAAAGATAAAAACCCAGCACTAACTCAATAATGAGTACCAGTGCACAAATAGATACCCAGTCTCTAAGCGGCTTTTTGTTGTCAGCATCTTCAAACAACAACCAACGGTGTAGTGCCATCGTAAAGCCGTAAAGCGTAGAGTAATACTCGTAGCGATAAAGGACCTCGCCACTGTAGGGGTTAACGCTAACATAATCACCGCTAGACAACTTCAGTTGCCACGCCAAATCCGGCTGCTGCTCAGGCATGAATAGTGAAACTTTTTCAGCGGTCGTTGATTCAACCGAGTTGACTATTTGCTCTACCCCAAGAGGTTCAGACTGCGGCTCAACTCGCCACAACTTAGGCTGAGCAAGATATTGAATATCTTTAGCATATATAAGCAGCGCCCCTGTTAAGCTTAAGCAGATAATAAACGCACCAGATACCAGCGCCATTACGAGGTGAGCACGGCGTAACCACAATTTTATCAAGGGAATTCTCAAACTTCTTTCGATATTTAGCAATAGTAAGTGATAATAACTCTTACTTGCAACAGCACAAAATTTACCCTTTTACCGCTGCAGGTCTTCGCGTCGTTTATCTTCACTTCGACACCACCTTTAGTCCGCGGCAATCGACTAAAATAATTCCACTTTAGGTGCTGTGATTGCTGGCCAATTTCGGGTATGCTATCGAGCAATTTTCTATTAATTTTGCCAGATGTTTGGAAACCTAGATGCAAGAGCAATATAACCCGCAAGATATCGAAGCCAAAGTACAGTCGTACTGGGAAGAAAACAATACCTTCAAAGTTGTCGAAGACGAAAGTAAAGAGAAGTATTACTGTCTCTCAATGTTCCCATATCCAAGTGGTCGCCTCCACATGGGTCACGTACGTAACTACACCATTGGTGATGTGGTTTCTCGTTTCCAACGCCTACAAGGCAAAAACGTTATGCAACCTATGGGTTGGGATGCGTTTGGTCTTCCAGCTGAAAACGCGGCAATTAAAAATAATACCGCACCGGCTAAATGGACCTACGAAAATATCGACTACATGCGCAACCAGCTTAAGTTACTTGGTTTTGGTTACGACTGGGATCGTGAAATCGCAACTTGTCACCCAGAATATTATAAGTGGGAACAGTGGTTCTTCACTAAGCTTTACGAAAAAGGCTTAGTATACAAAAAAATGTCAACGGTAAACTGGGATCCAGTTGACCAAACGGTACTGGCAAATGAACAGGTAATTGACGGCCGTGGTTGGCGTTCAGGTGCCATTGTAGAGCAAAAAGAAATTCCACAATGGTTCATTAAGATCACCGATTATGCACAAGAGTTATTGGATGACTTAGACAAGCTTGAGCACTGGCCTGAGCAAGTCAAAACCATGCAGCGTAACTGGATTGGTCGCTCAGAAGGCGTTGAAATCGACTTTAAACGTGCCGACAACGACGAAAGCTTCACCGTATACACCACCCGCCCTGATACCTTTATGGGCGTGACTTATGTGGCAGTTGCGGCCGGTCACCCAATAGCTCAAGAAGCGGCAAAAAACAGTGAAGCAATCTCTCGCTTTGTTGAAGAGTGCAAGAACACCAAAGTTGCCGAAGCGGATATGGCAACGATGGAGAAAAAAGGCATCGCGACAGGCTTTACGGCTATCCACCCACTCACAGGACAAGAGGTGCCAATTTGGGTAGCTAACTTTGTACTGATGGATTACGGCTCAGGTGCCGTGATGGCAGTACCAGGTCACGACCAACGTGACTATGAGTTTGCAACCGCTTATGGCCTTGAGATCAAACAAGTTATTCAGCCCCTAGCCGGCGCAGAAGTAGAAGCTAATCTGGCTGAAGCAGCGTTTACCGAAAAAGGCACGCTTATCAACTCTGGCGAGTTCGATGGCCTAGACTTTGAAGGCGCATTTAACGCCATCGCAACTAAACTAGAATCACTTGGCGTAGGTAAACGTAAAGTAAACTTCCGTCTTCGCGATTGGGGTGTGAGCCGCCAGCGTTACTGGGGTTCGCCAATCCCAATGTTAAACAAAGAAGATGGTTCTGAGCTTGCGGCACCTGAGGACATGCTTCCTGTTCGTCTACCTGAAGACGTAGTCATGAATGGAGTAACTTCACCGATTAAAGCAGATCCAGAATGGGCAAAAGCAACAATAAATGGTGAGGCGGTATTCCACGAAACCGATACATTCGACACCTTTATGGAATCATCTTGGTACTATGCACGTTACTGTAGCCCACGCTATGATGAAGGTATGCTTGAACCAGGTGCAGCAAACTACTGGCTACCAGTAAACCAATATATTGGTGGTATTGAGCACGCTATCTTGCACTTGTTGTACTCACGTTTCTTCCACAAGTTGCTACGTGATTTCGGTTTAGTGAACTCTGATGAGCCATTTGAGCGTCTACTGTGTCAAGGCATGGTACTTGCGGATACTTACTACCGTAAAGACGAGAAAGGCGGCGATATTTGGATCGCACCAACTGACGTATTAACTGAGACTGACGACAAAGGCCGCATCACTAAAGCGTGGCATAAAGAAGACGGCGAGCCGGTATTCTCTGCTGGCATGAGCAAAATGTCTAAGTCGAAGAACAATGGTATTGACCCGCAAACGGTTATCAAGCAATACGGCGCTGACACAGTTCGCTTATTCATGATGTTTACGGCTCCACCAGAGCAAACGCTGGAATGGTCTGACTCAGGCGTTGAAGGTGCGCACCGTTTCCTTCGTCGTATTTGGAAGTACGCGGTTGACGTAAAGCAAGCAGGCACTGCCGAGCTTGATTTAAGCAAACTAAATGCAGCGCAAAAGACGCTACGTCGCGACATCCACAAAGCCATTGCAAAGGTGACAGACGATATCGAACGTCGCCAAACGTTTAATACGGCAATTGCGGCAGTGATGGAGCTTTCAAACAAGCTTATCAAAGCGCCACTTAATGATGAGCAAGACATTGCACTAGCAAACGAAGCACTAGAAGCTATGGTGATCATGCTTGCGCCTATCACACCGCACATGTGTCACGAGCTGTGGACTGAGCTTGGCAAGGCTGGTGATATTCTTGATGCGGCATGGCCTATCGTCGACCAAAGCGCACTAGTTGAAGATGAAAAGCTTATCGTGGTGCAAGTAAACGGTAAACTGCGCTCTAAAATCACCGTAGCGGCAGATGCAACGCAAGAGCAAGTTGAAGCGATTGCATTTAGCGAAGAAAACGTCACTAAGTTTACTGACGGCAAGACCATTCGTAAGGTGATCTATGTTCCTGGTAAACTACTTAATGTGGTTGCAAACTAAGATGCGTAGCCTATTTTGGCACACCAGCAAGCTAGCAGTTTTGCTAGCTTGCTTCTTCGTGGCGAGCTGCGGTTTTCACCTCAAGCAAGCCTCTTACCTTCCTGACGATCTGAAAGAGATCACCTTAAGCGGTGACGACAAGCGCTCAGCCTTGTTTGAACAATTACAGTCCGATCTTCAACGTGCTCAGGTATCCCTTACACCAAAAAATACCAAACAAGCTGCCGAGTTGTACTTGTACAATGACTCACTTGAACGTCAAACACTCAGTTTGTTCAAAAATGGTCAGGTTGCTCAGTATGAACTAGCTTATCGCGTATCTTATCGATTGAGTCGTCCGGGCCAAGAACCCGTTAAACAAATGTTCGAGCTGTATCGCAACTATCAGGACGATCCTGACAACGCGCTAGCAAAGGCAAAAGAGCTTGAGCTGATCCTCACTGAAATGCGCCGCCTTGCAAGCCAACGTATTATTCGAGAGTTGTCGCAACTGTAATGCGTTGTTATGCCAATCAACTCTCCAATTACCTGAATAAGGGGCTTGCGCCTTTTTATCTTGTCTTTGGTGAAGAACCCTTTCAACAAGGTGAATGTGTACTTGCAATACGAACAGCAGCTAAGCAACAAGGCTTTGACGAAGTCATTAAATTTGCTCTACTCCCGGGATTTGACTGGCAAGAGCTCAGTGCGCAGTACAATAGTATGTCTTTGTTCAGTGCGCGTACGCTCATCGAGTTCGACTTTAATGAGCAAAAAGTTCCTACCCAAGGTGTTGCGGTTTTAAAGTCTTTGGCCGAACAGGTCAATCCTGATGTCGTTGTTATTTTTAAAGGGCTAGGCGCGGGTCAAGACATTCAACGCACTGCTTGGTTCAAAGCATTAGAGCCTAAAGGCCTATTTGTTCCTTGCTATGCGTTAACAGGCCGTCATCTTGAACGTTGGTTTGATGATGAGTGTAAGCGGCTGAAGCTTTCTGTCTCACCACAAGGCAAGCGCGCCCTACTCGTCGCCACAGAAGGCAACTTGCTTGCAACGCATCAGGAGCTCGAAAAGCTCTCCTTACTATTTGGTAAAAACCCAGTTGATGAACAGCAATTGCTAAGCGGCTTATTAAATCAATCTAAGTTCGATATCTTTGATTTAAATACCGGATTATTAACTGGCAACCCTAAGCAAATTATCAAAGTATTGAACAAGCTCGCCAGCGATAATGTAGAGCCCGCGAGTATTCTCTGGACCTTGCAAAACCAAGCTCGTACTCTGCTGGGAGTTAAAACCTTATGGCAAACTGGCACTACACTTGCGGATGCCTATAAAAAGCATAATGTCTGGAAAAATCAGCAAACCATCACGCAGCAAGCGTTAGACAGGTTAACGCTAGAGCAGATGAAACAGTTGCTCTGTATGATGGCAGACTTTGATACCGCATATAAAGAAGCAAGGGTCACTGCGCCATACCAAGCTCTGGCACACATTGCGCTGGCCTTTGCCACACCCATCACAATGCCGTTGCCAATTAGTCAGAGTGAGCATGTATGATTGCTTTGTTTGGTGGTACTTTCGATCCTCCGCATTTAGGCCATTTAAATATGGCGATGCGCTGCGTCGACGAGCTAAGTCTGGCTGAGTTAAAGTTTTTACCTTGTGCCATACCGGTTCATAAACAAAAGCCCAGCATCAGTGACGAGCATCGCCTAGCGATGCTTGCAAATTTGCTATCAGGGCAACAAAAACTGGTTATTGATAGACGAGAACTTGACCGACAAGGGCCCTCTTACAGCCTGCTAACACTGCAAGAACTGCGTAGAGAATATCAGGACCAACCGATTTTATTTTTAATGGGTATGGACTCGTTTAATAGTCTGCACACTTGGTATCAATGGCAAGAAATCACAAAGCTGTGTCATCTTGTGGTGTATCAACGCCCAAAAGAACATTGCTCGCCGGATGCTAAAGTCTCGGCTTATTTAGCCAAAGCAGGCACAGATAACGCAGATAAGCTCCAAACCACCAACGCGGGACATTGCTATTTCCTTCACGGTGAGCAAAAAGACATTGCATCGAGTACAATTAGGGCTGCAATCGTGCAGCAAGATACAGAATATTTGGAACATTGGCTGCCCGCTTTGGTCATAGATTATATAAATAGCCATGGCTTGTATGCTGATTAACCCCATAAAGCGTGCTAAAATCGCCGATTATTTGAAATACAGAGACAAAAACTTGGATTCACAACAGTTATTAGATTTCGCGCTAGACAAAGTAGATGATATGAAAGCGCGTGATATTGTTAAGCTCGACGTTCGCGAAACTTCTTCAATCACCGACTACTTAGTGATCTGTACAGGCACCTCAAAACGCCATGTACAATCGATTGCCGATCATGTTGCAAAAGAAGCACGTCATGCTGGAGAAACACCAATTGGCCAAGAAGGTCAAGACATTGGAGAGTGGGTATTGGTTGATTTGGGCGACGTTGTTATACACGTGATGCAAGATCAAACCCGCGACTTTTATGACCTAGAAAAGCTGTGGGGTTAATGTGAAGATCCAACTCATTGCAGTAGGTACCAAAATGCCGAAGTGGGTTGAAACTGGCTTCACCGAATATCAAAGACGCTTTCCCAAAGATATGCCACTGGAGTTAATTGAAATTAGCGCGGGTAAACGGGGGAAAAACGCAGATATTAAACGCATTTTGCAACAGGAAGGTGAAAAAACCTTAGCCGCTATCCCAAAAGGCAATCGGATCGTAACCTTAGAAGTGACTGGCAAGCCATGGGATACACACCAACTTGCGAGCAATATGGAAAAGTGGCAGCTGGACGGTCGCGATGTCAGCTTACTGATTGGCGGCCCTGAAGGGCTTGCGCCAGAATGTATTGCTGCGGCCGAACAAAAGTGGTCATTATCAAACTTAACCCTACCCCACCCTTTGGTGCGTATAGTGGTTGCCGAGAGCTTGTATCGCGGCTGGAGTTTAAATAACAATCATCCTTACCACAGAGAATAATAATGATAAAAAAGCGGCCGACGATTAGGGATCATTCTGCCGAGGCGAACCTCTTTGCGAGACGGGCCTTTGTCGGCTTTGTTTTTGTCGTTATTATTGTTGGGATCTTGTTTCACAATGTTTACACGCTTCAGGTGACTGAACACGAAACCTATCGCACCCGCTCTAACGATAACCGTATAAAAGTCATTCCTGTCGCCCCTAATCGTGGTCTAATTTATGACCGCAATGGTGTGTTGCTCGCCGAAAACCGCCCCGTTTACAATCTTGAAGTGATCCCAGAAGACGTTGAAGACCTCGAAGCATCATTAGCTTCTGTACGCCAACTTATTGAGATTTCTGAGCAAGAAATAGAAGATTTTAAAAAAGAAATCAAGCATAACCGTCGCTTCAAAAGCCAAGTACTAAAGGGCCGCTTGAATGAGGAAGAAGTTGCGATCCTCTCGGTTAACCAACACCGCTTGCCCGGCTTTAGCGTTGAAGCCCGCTTATCTCGCTACTATCCATATGGCGATACCCTCACTCATGCCCTTGGCTATGTAGCAAAACTCAATAAAGAGGAGCTCTATGATTTAGAGCTTGAGGGCAAAGACACGAACTATCGTGCCACCCATGATATCGGTAAACTCGGTGTCGAAAAGTTTTATGAAGAACAGCTACATGGCATTGTTGGCTCTCGTCGCGTCGAGGTGAATAACCGTGGTCGCATTATTCGCACGCTGAGCATGGAAACACCGCAACCAGGTAAAGACTTGGTGCTAACGCTTGATATCGGTTTACAACAAATCGTACAACATGTACTTAAAGACACCCGAGGCGCAATCATCGTTATGGATCCGCGCGACGGGGGTATTTTAGCGCTCTATTCTAATCCAAGTTACGACCCAAACCTTTTTGTCCATGGGATCAGTGGCAAAGATTACCGAGCCTTACTTAACCCAGACAGGCCACTGATAAACCGTGCAACTCAGGGCCGTTATGCGCCTGCTTCCACAGTGAAGCCCCATCTCGCAGTGCTTGCACTGGAAGAAGGTGTTGTCACCGAAACAACCAAAATTTGGGATCCCGGCTTTTTTCAAATTCCAAATGTAAAACATAAATGGCGTGACTGGCGTCCTTGGGGCCATGAGCATGTTGATGTGTATAAAGCTATTGAGCAGTCTTGTGATACCTACTTTTACGAAACCGCATATAAACTCGGCATAACCAAAATTAGCGACTTTATGAACCAGTTTGGCTTTGGTGAGCTTTCGGGTATCGATATTCACGAAGAAACCTCTGCTATTTTACCATCCGTTGAGTGGAAAAGAGCTCGTTTTAAAGAGGCTTGGTATCCTGGGGATACTATTTCCGTAGGGATAGGCCAAGGTTACTGGACTGCCACTCCAATGCAAATAGCAAACTCGCTGAGCATTTTGGTCAATAAAGGCATACATAGGCAGCCACACTTAGTACAAATCTCTAAGCAAGATACTGAAGTGGAGCAGTTATTTACGGAAGAAAAGCCACCTGTCGTGCTGAAAAACCCTTATCACTGGGATATTGCATTAAAAGCCATGCACAACACGGTAAAAATAGGTACCGCAAAAAATGCGTTTAAGGGCGTAACTTATGATCACGCTGGTAAAACGGGAACCGCGCAAGTTATTAGCATTGCTCAAGGCGAAAAGTATGATGCCAAGAAGCTAAAAGAAAAACACAGAGACAATGGTATTTACGTGGGTTTTGCGCCTTTTGATGATCCGCAAATTGTTATTACTGTAGTCGTGGAAAACCAAGGTGGCGGTAGTGCAATCGCAGCGCCAATGGCAAGACAAGTGATGGATTATTACTTTTCAGCCTACCCGCTTGAGAAGGAGCAACAGCAATGAGTCCGCTGAATAAGCCACGTTCACTCTTTGAAAAGGTTCATATCGACCTACCATTATTTGCAGCCTTGATTACGATGATGGTTGGCAGCCTAGCGATTGTTTATAGCGCTAGTGGGCAAGACATGGGCATGATGATGCGTCATGGTACACGCATGTTTGGTGCATTAGTTGCCATGTTATTTATGGCACAATTCTCTCCAAATACGCTTAAGCGTGTGGCTATTCCCGTTTATCTCGTGGGCCTTGGCATGCTCGTTGCGGTGCTGTTTTTTGGTGTCAGCAGTAAAGGGGCTCAGCGCTGGTTAGACTTAGGCGTTACCCGTTTTCAACCCTCTGAAATAATGAAGCTAGCAGTGCCCATGACGGTCGCTTGGTTTATAGGCCGCTCTCACTTACCTCCAAGTATTTTAAATTTAACAATCGGCTTTGTGATTGTGCTAGTGCCAACTATTCTGATCAAAGAGCAGCCTGACCTCGGTACTTCTATCTTAATTGCCAGTTCTGGTATTTTTGCGCTCTTTTTAGCTGGATTAAGTTGGCGTTTAATCGGTTCAGGTATATTACTTGCGGTCCCCGGTGGCTATGCGTTTTGGCATTACGGAATGCATGCCTATCAAAAACAACGTGTACTGACTTTTTTAGATCCGGAAAGCGACCCGCTGGGCTCTGGTTACCATATCATCCAATCAAAAATTGCAATAGGCTCTGGTGGTGTTGAGGGCAAAGGCTGGCTACACGGAACCCAATCTCAATTAGAATTTTTGCCAGAGCGCCATACCGACTTTATCTTCTCGGTGTTGAGCGAAGAGTTTGGCTTGTTAGGTGTCACCATATTACTCAGCTTGTATCTTTTTATAATTGGTCGCGGATTATATATCGCAGTACAGGCACAAGACGCTTTCAGTAAGCTGCTTGCAGGAGCACTGACGTTGACCTTCTTCGTCTATGTCTTTGTAAATATCGGAATGGTTTCTGGTCTCTTGCCAGTAGTCGGTGTACCTCTGCCCCTAATTAGCTATGGTGGCACATCGATGGTGACCTTAATGGCCGGTTTTGGCATTATTATGGCAATCGCAACAGATAAGAGGATGTTGTTAAAATAATGACTGTTCGTATTACTCTGATTTCAAAATTGATTTTAGTATTTGCCCTGTTAAGCATGCTAAGCGCTTGCGGTAGTCGTTATCATATTCGTCATGACAAAGCGCCACTGCGCGAGCCTACCGAACTGGAAATGCAGGATGCCATTGTCACCAACGAGAAAAAGAGCGTCAGTGCCAATCGCCCCTACACTGTTCTTGGAAAACGTTACACGCCAATTTCGGACGAACATGGGTATCAACAACAAGGCATTGCCTCGTGGTATGGCCGAAAATTCCATGGCTACCACACCTCCAATGGTGAAATTTTTAATATGTTCGATATGACAGCAGCACATAAAACGCTGCCACTCCCTAGCTTTGCTAAAGTAACAAACTTAGACAACGGACGCTCTGCCATCGTTAGAATTAACGACCGAGGTCCGTTCCATGACGATAGACTAATCGACCTCTCTTATGCGGCTGCCTACAAGCTAGGCTATCACCTTCAGGGTACAGCGCGCGTTAAGGTCGAAGCCATTACTCTATCGCGCGAGTCTCCAAGGCTAACTTATGTACAAGTTGCTGCTGGCAGTAAACTTGAGAATATACAGTTATTAGCAGGTCAGTTAAAACAAGAGCTGGGGTTAGGTACACCCATCACGTTTGAAAACAACCTGTACAAGCTTAGAGTCGGCCCTATTACCGACGACAATCAAGCACAATCTTTACTAAAAACCTTACAACAAGGTCAATTTAGTCGTGCTTTCTTGCTTTACAGTGAGCAGGAACTTTAGAATAACCGCAATGAATGCCGATAAACAAAAAAGCGAGCATAATGACTTCTATCAAACCAAAAATCGTTAAAAAAGTCCTTGGACTGGTGTGCACTTTCTCTATTATGAGTGCCAGCGCACAAATTATTCCTTCGCCGCCGCAAATCAATGCGAAAGGCTATTTCCTTGTGGACTTCACAACTGGAAAAGTGATTGCTGAGGGCGAAGCGGATACTAAGCTAGCGCCAGCAAGTTTAACCAAAATGATGACCAGCTATGTTATTGGTACCGAAATCGCTGCAGGTAACATTAGCCCATCAGATCAAGTCACTATTAGTGAAAAAGCGTGGGCTAAGAATTTTCCTGGTTCGTCGGTGATGTTTATCGAAGTAGGTAAGCAGGTCAGTGTTGATGACTTAAACCATGGGATCATTATTCAATCAGGCAACGATGCTTGTGTTGCAATGGCCGAGCACATTGCTGGCAGCGAAAGTGCGTTTGCCGATCTGATGAATGCACATGCTGAAAAACTGGGGATGACTAATACCCACTTTATTAACAGTCATGGTTTAGATACTGATGAGCATTACACCACCCCAAGAGACATGGCAACACTCGGGGCGGCACTTATTCGTGATGTACCTGATGAATACGCTTTGTACAAGAAAAAGTCTTTTTCATACAACGGTATAAAGCAATATAACCGTAACTCACTACTTTGGGATGCAAGCCTCGAAGTGGATGGCATTAAAACAGGCCACACCTCGGATGCAGGCTACAGCCTAGTTACTTCAGCGGTTAAAGACGATATGCGTCTTGTTGCGGTAGTCATGGGCACAGAAAGTGAGCGTGCACGTAAAGTTGAGAGCAAAAAGCTACTTAACTACGGCTTCCGTTTCTTTGAAACCATTACTCCATACCAAGCTGGTGACGCTTTTGCCGATCAGCGTGTGTGGATGGGTAACAAAGAAACCGTATCGCTGGGCATTATGGAAGACACTCCTATTACTATTCCACGCGGTCAAAGTAAGAATTTAAAGGCTAACTTTGAGTTAGATAAAACACTCGAAGCACCTCTGGCGAAAGGCACTAAAGTTGGTACTTTGTTCTTACAGCTTGAAGGTGAAGACGTAGCACAATACCCGCTAGTTACACTTGAAGAGATCCAAGAAGGTGGATTCTTCAGCAAGATCTACGACTATCTACGTTTACAGATCTCGCAATAACCCTATTTTATGTAAGTGAACGCCTCATCATGAGGCGTTTTTTTTTGCGCCAAAAATGATAGAATGCGGCCAATAAATGACGACCTTGGCAGCTCCTGGCTTGAAAGAGCATCTTAGTGGCCAAATAAAGGCGTCAGCAAGTAGTTCGTTGTGAGGATACCGTCGTGGTAAAACCAGTTAAAAATACTAAGTTTGATGAATACTTAGAATTTCCTTGCCCATTTACATTCAAGATTATGGGCCTTGCAAATGTCGATTTGACGGATCAGATCCTAACTAAACTGCAGGTTATTGCACCGGGTGATTATGCACCAAAGGTTAAACCAAGCAGCAAAGGCACCTATGAAGCCGTATCTCTTGTCGTTACCGTAACCAGCAAAGAGCATATCGAGCAGATTTATACCGAGATCGGTGGCATCGAAGACGTCCGTTACATCCTGTAGTTGGTAAGGACCCCTAATTATGGAATCTCGTAAGTTAATTGTGCGCCAACTCGGCCTTTGTAGTTACGAGCCAATTTGGCACAAAATGCAATCTTTTACCGATGAGCGTGATGACACCACAGCGGATGAAATCTGGCTGGTGGAACATGAGCCTGTTTTTACACAAGGTCAAGCTGGTAAAGAAGAGCATGTCTTGGCGCCCGGTGATATTCCTGTCGTAAAAGTGGACCGCGGTGGTCAAGTTACCTATCACGGTCCAGGGCAACAAATGCTTTATGTATTGCTCAACTTACGACGATTGAAAATAGGGGTACGTGAACTCGTCACTTGGCTAGAAGAAAGTATAATCGACTCCCTAAAAGAATATGGGATAGAAGCTTACGCTAAAGCCGATGCGCCGGGTGTATACGTCAACGATAGCAAGATAGCATCTCTTGGACTTAGAGTCCGCCGTGGCTGCTCGTTTCATGGTCTCGCACTCAACGTTAATATGGACCTTGGTCCATTTTTACGAATAAACCCGTGTGGTTATGCGGGCATGAATATGGTGCAAAGTAGCGAAATTAATGGACCTCAAACCGTCGCTGATGCGGGGGCTGGTCTGGTAAAACACATGCTAAAACGCATTAATGCTGAGCATGTCGAATACACTGAAGGGTTTGAAAACGTATGAGTAAACCAGTCAAAATGGAGCCAGGGGTAAAGCTCCGCGATGCAGAAAAAATGGCATTGATCCCAGTTAAAGTCATGCCAACAGAACGCGAAGAAATGCTGAGAAAGCCTGAGTGGTTAAAGATCCGTTTGCCAAAATCAAGTGAACGTATCGATGGCATTAAACAAGCAATGCGTAAGCACGGTTTACACTCTGTTTGTGAAGAAGCATCTTGCCCTAACCTGTCTGAGTGCTTTAATCACGGTACAGCAACCTTTATGATTTTAGGTGCAATTTGTACTCGCCGCTGTCCATTCTGTGATGTGGCCCATGGTCGTCCACTAAAACCTGATGCACAAGAGCCGGAAAAGCTTGCGCTTACGATTAAAGACATGAAGTTAAGCTACGTTGTTATTACCTCTGTTGACCGTGATGACTTGCGCGACGGTGGTGCACAACACTTTGCCGACTGTATTCGCGAGATCCGTAAGCACAATCCAGGTATTACAATCGAAATTCTCGTACCTGATTTCCGTGGTCGTATGGATAGAGCGCTTGAAATCTTAAGCGAAACCCCACCGGATGTATTCAACCATAACCTTGAAACAGCACCAAGACTTTACAAACTAGCGCGTCCGGGTGCCGATTATAAGTGGTCACTTGAATTGCTACGCCGCTTTAAAGAAATGCACCCAGAAGTGAGAACTAAATCTGGCTTGATGGTTGGACTAGGCGAGGAAATCTCTGAAATTGAAGAAGTATTAAGAGACTTGCGCGAGCATAACGTAGATATGCTTACCGTAGGCCAGTACCTACAACCTTCAAAGCACCACTTACCAGTCAAACGCTACGTGCCACCAGTTGAGTTTGATGGGCTAAAAGAATATGCCGACGAGATAGGCTTTAGCCACGCCGCTTGCGGACCATTTGTGCGCTCTAGCTACCATGCAGATCAGCAAGCCGCGGGTAAAGAAGTAAAATAAACAGTGCCATTATATTCACTGTTTTGAAAGCCGTATTCCTATACGGCTTTTTTGTATCCGTAATTCCCCGTCTAACAGCCATTAACAGCAAAACGGTTTCAATTCCGTGCTATTCGTTATATCTTGCCTCACCAGATAATAATAATCAGGGGCAAAACGTGCTTAAGAATAAAACTTTGGGCAGCATGCTGATTGTAGCAGGTACTACAATTGGCGCAGGTATGCTCGCCCTCCCTATTGCATCAGCAGGACTTGGCTTTTCTACCGCTATCGCATTATTAGCAATCACATGGTTATTAATGACCTATACTGCATTGCTTATGCTGGAAGTACATCAATACGCAGATCAAGACGCAACATTAAATACACTAGCAAAAAACTTACTTGGTAAAACGGGGCAGTATGTCGCTAACTTTTCAATGGTCTTTTTGTTCTATGCCTTATGTGCGGCTTATATCGCAGGTGGCGGCGCACAGCTTCAAACCAAACTTGTCGGCATGTTAGGTGATGGCATAACCCCTCAACTGGGCTCTGTACTGCTTGCTGTTATCATAGCGACCATAGTGACATTAGGCACAAGTACAGTTGATAAGCTCAATCAGTTATTATTTACTATTAAAGTTATTGTGCTCGCGAGTTTGTTCTTTATTTTAACACCTTATGTTCACGGCCAACACCTCATCGATATGCCGGTAGAACAAGGGCTGGTAATTGCAGCAATTCCGGTCATTTTTACTTCCTTTGGTTTTCATGGCTCAATCCCATCAATCGTTAAGTATGTGGGTGTAGATATCCGCCAACTACGTAAAGTAATGATGTTTGGTGCTGCCCTCCCGCTTATCATCTATGTGTTCTGGCAGTTGCTCAGCCAAGGTGTTATGGGTCAAGAGAGCCTAATGGCAAGTGAGGGACTGCCGGGTTTTGTCACTAGTATTTCGTCTATCGCACACAACGACAACGTACAGTTATTTGTGACTATATTTGCAGATCTTGCTCTCGCGACTTCGTTCTTGGGTGTAAGCCTTGGTTTATTCGACTTTTTTGCTGATACCTTTAAAAAGCAAGACACCAAGAAAGACCGTATAAAAACGGCGTTCATTACCTTTTTACCACCGCTAGGGTTTGCCCTTTTTTATCCCAAAGGTTTTATCATGGCACTGGGATACGCAGCGATTGCATTGGTGGTATTGGCGGTGTTTCTGCCAGTTGCTATGGTTTGGAAACAGAGAAAAGCTAGAGGCAATGATGGATATCAGGTTAAAGGTGGTACGCTTGGGCTAGGGCTTGCAGCCGCTTTCGGTGTAATGATCATTGCTTCCCAGCTGATGCAAATGGCTGGCCTTATTCCTAGTTTAGGGTAAACAAAACAACAGCAAATTAATCTGAACCTTGGAAAAGCATTAATTATCCAAGGTTCAGATTAACTAGTAGTTTCTGTTAGACTGTGTTCCCTAGCCAGTCTCGCTTCTTTTCTATCTTGCATTAACTTCCAAAAAGTAAACACTGGCACAAATGCTAAGCACAGAGTAGCCACATTAACCATAGGGATAACTGTGGGGTACAGGTAAGTTGAATAGGAAAGATCCATAAAATGTCTGTCGACAAGTCTAAAAAACTGTAATAGCGGAGCCGGAATAATGATTATTTGGGCAAGAATACTTTGCCAAAGATACATCTTATCTTTAACAGCCCAATAAGCAATAATTGCCATAAAGACAATGTCTGAAAAAGCCCAATAGATATACCGATAAATTTTATCGGGATCAGCCGCCCTAATAAAGTCAGAATTCAGAACTCCCAAGACATAAAACAGCGCAATTAAAGTTGCATACCTTAACGCTTTTATATCACGAACTGCGAGGCACAGAACAACCGCGATGAAAGACACCCAAACGCTATGCTCAACAAAGAAGAGCCTAACAGGCTCCCACGCGGACCACATAATTAATTATTTTGTCAAACTTGGCTTTTTTTCAGCTTCATCATCACCGCCGGAGCCGTTATCACCAGGTAATCTATAATTTTTAATGTTCATCATTTTATCCTTATCGAGAGTATGTAGAGCAGCTAGAACTTTAGCGAATTCCCGGTAATTTGGCAACAAACTGTAATTAATTTTGCCTCACTTCAATAGGGTCTGACTCTTTCGCTTTACCCTGTAAGATAGAGATTTCAACGCGCCTATTACGCCGTCTATCAGCGTTGCTCTCATTGGGAACAAGCGGTCTGGTATCTGCGTGTCCAACCACGACCATTCTGTTCTTATCAAAACCACGAACTCGCTCCATCACAGTTGCGACGGCCACAGCTCGAGTTGCCGATAAGTCCCAGTTATTCGAATAAAGCTCGTTCGTCACTCTAAAATCGTCGGTGTGACCCGACACAGTGATTTCACCAGGAACATCTTTTAGTAACTCTGCAATTTCTTCAACCACAGGCTCAAATTTAGGCTGCAAAAATGCACTACCTGCTGGGAAAGAGCCATTCTCCTGAATGCGTATAATGATTTGTTGCCCTAGCGATTCAAGCTCAATTGCACCATCCATAATTTGCTTTTCTAGCTGCTGCGCAATCTTTTTCACAAGTTCATTAACTTGTTCTTGATCCGCTGATGCAATTGCTTGCGTTGACGCCATTTCCTGCGCAGTACTGGCTGATTCACCACCACGCTTGTTGCCACGCTGTTCTTGCCGACCACCCGCAGAAGATTCATCACCAGCCTGAAACTCGAGCATCTGCTGCGTCATCTCTACCGTTTGCTGTTGAATAGTTTCAATCGGTGTCGGCTCTGGCTTTCCTGGAGTAAACTCCATCGCGATAACGCTGGTACCTTTTGGGATATCCTTTACTTCAATTTTATTTTGTACGCCAAAAGCAAACTTCATCGAACCGGCGATTTGCTTAAACTTCAGCACATCCATTTCAGAAAAAGCCAACAGTAGTACGAAGAAGCACATTAACAATGACATCAGATCGGCAAAGGTTCCCATCCAAGCCGGAAGACCTGGAGGGGGACATTTACATTCGTTCTCATCTGACATGATTATTCCTCAGCCTCAGCACCACGTTTAGACTCAGGCAAATAGTTCTTCAAGATACCTTCAATGACCTTCGGGTTTTGGCCATCTTGTATACCTAATATAGCATCCAAGATAAGTCGCTGATTTCGTTCTTCTTCATCTTTACGGAGTTCAAGTTTTACCTGAATAGGGATCGCAACCACGTTAGCTAAAAACGCACCATACAAAGTTGTTAAAAGCGCAACGGCCATAGCAGGTCCAATTGCTTTTGGATCATCCATGTTAGACAACATCGCCACTAGGCCGATAAGTGTCCCAATCATCCCCATCGCAGGCGCAATATCCGCTAGGGACTTGAATAAACCTGCGCCTAATTCATGCCTTGAAGACGTCAAGGCAATATCTTTTTGCAATGTAGCACGCACAACATCAGCATCATGACCATCGACTAGCATATCGACGCCTTTACGCATAAATTGGTTGGGGATTTCAGCTTCTTCTAACGCTAAAAAACCACCTTTACGCGCAGAATCTGCTAGCTCAACTGCTTTTTCAATCAGCTCTTCAGGGGTTTCAATCTTAAACATGAAGGCCTTCCCGGCCACCTTACCAATACCGAAAAACTGCCCAAGCGTAAAATTGGACAACACGATAAAAATTGAACCACCAAATACGATAACGACGGAAGGCGTGTTATAGAACATAGCGATCTGGCCATCACTACTCAATACCATTGACATTACAATCAAACCTATGGCACCCAGGATCCCTATTACCGTTGCTAAATCCACATGTCCTCCGGGGGAAGTTATTTGTGATAAATCACGCAGTTATTGTTGTTTGAGTTATCGGCAAGTTTTTCTACAACTTAACACTATTATATTAAAAAGAGTTTAAAATGCGAGTTTATAGCAGATCTTGTAATGCCGATACTCGGACAGATCAAAAAGTCACTGGTTTTTTTGACCTTGACGTCCAATCCCCCTAAAATTGCCACACTTTTACTTTACGGGTCGGTGTGATATATGGCAGTAAAAAAACCAGATAACTTGAGCTTTGAAGAAGCTATGCAAGAACTGGAGCAAATCGTTGCGGACATGGAAAATGGTAGCTTGCCTTTAGATCAAGCACTTAAACAATTTGAGCGCGGGATTAAGCTTGCAAAAGCATCAAATCAAAAACTTCAGCAAGCTGAGCAGCAGGTCGCTATTTTAATGGGCGAAGGTGAGCAAGCACAATTACAGCCATTTGATAACGAAGCCTAATGTCAGCAAAATTAAAAGAAAAACTGCAGCATGCTAAAACCCGTGTAGAGAACACCGTTTTACACTATTTTGATAATGCGCTTGATACCGAAGAAAATATAAAAGCAGCTACCCGTTATAGCATCGAAAACGGTGGCAAACGTCTGCGACCATTTTTGGTATATTGCACTGGTGAATTATTTGGTGCTGCTCCAGAAGACTTAGACAAGGCCGCCGCCGCAATAGAGTGTGTGCATAGCTATTCTTTGGTGCACGATGATTTACCGGCTATGGATGATGATGAGCTTAGGCGCGGCCGCCCAACTTGTCACATTCAATTTGACGAGGCGACCGCTATTTTGGCTGGTGACGCTCTGCAAACGCTGGCTTTTGAACTATTAAGTGATCAGCAATTCACAGTGAGCCATCATGCACAAATCAAAATGATTTCCGCACTAGCCAAAGCATCAGGTCTAGCGGGGATGGTTGGAGGTCAAGCGCTGGATATTGCAGCCACAGATCGGTCTATTACAATTACTGAACTTGAGCGTATTCATAAGCTAAAAACTGGTGCTCTCTTAAGTTGCGCAGTAGAGTTGGGGATTTTGTGCGGTAACCCTGAACAAGTTACCAAGCAAGCGCGTGAAGCAATGCATATATACGGGCGTGCAATCGGCCTTGCATTCCAAGTCAGAGATGACATCCTAGATGTAGAAGGCGATACTTCTGTGCTTGGCAAACCACAAGGTTCTGACTTGGAACACAACAAGTCTACCTATCCAGCGCTCCTTGGTCTCGCACAAGCAAAAGAGAAAGCGGAACAATTGATTGATGAAGCACTAGATGCACTCAAAGTTATCGATGGCAACACGGAAATACTTGCAGATTTAGCAAAATACATCATAGATCGAGAATATTAAGCTGACGTATAAAATAACTACGCCAAGCTAAGAAAATATTCACAAGTACTTTGTAAACGCTGGCTAACATAATATCATGACCAGTTAGTGAAGAATTTTAATAATTATGAAGTGAACCACGTGAGGAATTGCGCTGAGATTCACTTAGGACTCTGATAAATACCATGAAACTTGATAGTAGCAAGTATCCATTACTCGCGTTAATTGACGAGCCAAGTCAACTCCGTCAATTACCCCAGCACAAGTTAACCGCCTTCAGTGATGAGCTTCGCGAGTATTTGCTGAACTCAGTCTCTCAAAGTAGCGGTCATTTTGCCTCCGGCTTAGGTACTGTAGAACTTACCGTGGCTTTGCATTATGTGTATAACACACCAAGCGATAGACTCGTTTGGGATGTTGGTCATCAAGCCTACCCGCACAAGTTACTGACAGGTAGAAGAGATAAAATGCATACTATCCGTCAAAAGGATGGCTTGCACCCTTTCCCTTACAGAGAAGAAAGCGAATACGATACGTTTAGCGTTGGCCATTCAAGTACATCGATATCAGCAGCACTTGGTATGGCTATCGCAGCCGAAAAAGAGGGAGTTGGACGTAAAACCGTCGCTGTTATTGGTGATGGTGCGATGACCGCAGGTATGGCGTTTGAAGCAATGAATCACGCAGGCGACATCAATCCAGATATGCTGGTTATCCTAAACGACAACGAAATGTCTATTTCGGAAAACGTTGGTGCACTCACCAACCATTTCGCCAAGATCCTTTCCGGCAGCTTTTACACCAACATTCGAGAAGGCAGCAAAAAATTGCTGTCTGGCGTGCCTCCGGTCAAGGAGCTTGCAGGCCGTATGGAAGAGCATTTAAAGGGGATGATAATTCCGGGCACTTTCTTTGAGGAATTAGGTTTTAATTACATTGGACCAATTGACGGGCATAACGTAGATACCTTGGTTGATACACTGCGCAATATGCGAAATCTGAAAGGCCCTCAACTATTACATGTTAAAACCCAAAAAGGAAAAGGCTATAAACCAGCAGAAGCAGATCCTATTGGTTATCATGCAGTGCCTAAGTTCGATCCAAGCGTGCACAGCTTACCCAAATCAAAACCCAGCGCACCGACCTTTTCAAAGGTGTTTGGAGATTGGCTTTGTGATATGGCAGCGCAAGATAATAAGTTGATGGCAATCACACCAGCAATGCGTGAAGGCTCAGGTATGGTGCGCTTTTCAAAAGAGTACCCTACTCAGTATTTCGACGTTGCCATTGCTGAACAACATGCTGTAACACTGGCCGCGGGTTTTGCATGTGAAGACCTCAACCCAGTGGTTGCAATCTACTCTAGTTTCTTACAACGCGCATACGACCAACTCATTCATGATGTCGCGCTACAAAACCTACCGGTGTTGTTTGCTATTGACCGTGCAGGTGTCGTTGGTGCGGATGGTGAAACACACCAAGGCGCATATGACTTAAGTTTCTTGCGCTGTATCCCTAATATGGTGATCATGGCACCAAGCGATCTCAATGAGTGTCGTCAAATGCTCTACACAGGTCATCGCCTAGATAGGCCAGCAGCGGTAAGATACCCTAGAGGCAGTGCTGGAAGCGCAGACATTAGTACAGACATGGCTGAGTTAGAAATTGGCAAAGGAAAAATTGTAAGAGAGGGTGAAAAGCTTGCAATTTTAAGCTTTGGTACATTGCTTGAAAATGCTCAAACCGTTGCCGACGAGCTAAATGCGACACTTGTGGATATGCGCTTTGTAAAACCTTTAGACACGGCTCTTCTCGAAGAGCTAGTGGTAACTCATGAGCGCTTCGTTACACTTGAAGACAATGCCATTGCAGGTGGTGCAGGCTCTGCTGTGTGTGAGTATTTATCGACTCAAGGGCACGTTAAGCCGATTAAATTACTAGGTTTGCCTGATGAATTTATTAAACACGGCTCACAAGCTGAGATCCACGCAGAGCTTGGTTTAAGTAGTGAAGGAATAAGCCAACAAATTAAAGCTTGGCTTAAATAAATTTAAAGTTGCAAAAAAGGCTTTCAGTTGAAAGCCTTTTTTATTCTCTACAAACTATCGGATATATTGGCAGTTTTAAAGACTTACCTCATCCACACCCTAACGTCTGCAAGCCCATTGCCCTGCAATAGTTGCAACTGAGACTCTATGTTCGCACTTTGCTCAAACTCAAACGCATCTAACTGTTCATCAAAAATGATAGTAGCCGCGCCATCACCGCCACGTTGCTTAACTTGATGCAAGGCAATATCAGCAAGATTCACCGAAGACTCCCAGCCAATAACCTTACCGCCCAACAGTGGTAGCGGATAGTAAGACCAGCCCATTGACACTGTGAGCTTGGTAGTTTTGCCGTTAGGTAAGAGATAATCGGTTTCAGCAATCGCTTTACACAAGTCGCTAACGTATTCTTCGATATAGTCTCGGCTAAAATCGCGCAATAGCAATAAGAATTCATCACCACTCCAGCGAACCACATAGTCTGACCCTTGAGTGCGTGTGTTTAATAACGTAGCCAATTGCTGCAAACAACTATCACCGCCAATTGGACCATAAGAGTCATTAATTTTACTGAAATCATCAATATTCATGATCATCAATACCAAACTCTTATTTTGAGCCTGCAATGACTGTGCATTGCGCTGATAATGCTCAACGTCTTTTGGTAACTGATCAAATAGAAAGCGACGACTACGTAACCCCGTTAATTCATCTGAGTGACTCACAAGTTTAAGCTGAGTATTGACCTGATTCAGCTTCTCGTTAGCTTTCCTGAGCTCTGTCGTACGCTCTGCGATTAATGCCTCAAGTGCAGCTTGTTTTCTTCTTTCTTGTGCTCTGAATACCCAAAAAATCAGATAGAACATAAAGATAAATGCACAGGTGATAAATAATCTAAAATAAATCGTCTCATCGAAACGGCGCGGTAATGTGATGGATAAGTCAAGCACCTTCGCCTGCTCCCAATCTTGCCCTTGGCGCTTAACTTCTAACATAAAGGTAAAGTTACCTGGTGGTAGATTAGTATAAATCGCCTCACGCCGAGATTGAGCATCACGCCATTGCGTATCGTGCCCTTTTAGCTTGTATCTAAATTCAATGCTATGCGGCGCGTAAAAATCGATTGCAGTATAATTAATGGTTAAGTCACGCTCTGAAGTATTAAGCTGAATAACTTGATTTAAGGACTCAGTACTAAATACTCTGTCATGGGTAGAGAGTGATTCTAATCGAGGCATTAGATCTCCACCACCAAACAGCAGGACGTTTTTGGGGATCTCTACCACGCCTTGTAAGCTGGGGTAAAAAATAGCGGACTCAGTTTCCACTACAGCATCATGGCCAAGACCCGAGCAACACTGGCTCGGTCTGCCATCAAGCTGCCGGTCAAATGGGCTGATCACTTGCTCAACTTGTAAACTCTCTATCACATCG
Organism: Pseudoalteromonas galatheae; assembly: GCF_005886105.2. NCBI lineage: Bacteria > Pseudomonadati > Pseudomonadota > Gammaproteobacteria > Alteromonadales > Pseudoalteromonadaceae > Pseudoalteromonas > Pseudoalteromonas galatheae. The sequence continues at coordinate 730,381 of NZ_PNCO02000001.1, read as the reverse complement.
CCAAATTGTGCAACGGGCATGCGATATACCCCTTTCATCGTACTTACCCAAACTAGCTGATTGCTCTTATCATAATGCAACGAAAAAATTGAGCCATAAGGTAGGCCATTTGAGGCATCAAGTTGGTACCAGTCACCATCGGAGGTGCGATAGAATAATCCATCATTGAGGGAGCCAACTAAAGTAGTCACTGTATCTAAATGCAAAATACTGGTGATGTAAGCGGTGTCCAACGAGGTTTGCGCACCAATTTTTTCAATACCTTTTTCATTATAGCGATATGCACCTTTATTCGTGCCAATAAAGCCATACCTCGGAAAGTCCTGAATAAAAGTAACGAATTGGCTGCCAAGGAAGGCATTATAGGCAAATGGTGTTATACCTTTGTAATCTAACCGGTATAGCCCCCTTCCCGTACCAAACCACATTCCTCCGCGATTTGATGGGCTAAGTGAAAAGACTGGGTTTTGCCTAAGTTCTCTTTCATTTAATTTTTGCAGTGAACCGTTTTCATAGATAAGTGCACCGCGATCGGTACCGAGGATAAGTTTTTCGCCGATAAACTCAAGGTCATGTATTACTGAGCGGTTCAATTGAGCACTCGTCAGTATTGGTTGATAATTGTCGTTCGGCTCAATGATCCCAAGCCCTTCTCGGCTTGCAACCCAGAGCTGACCACCGGGTCCTTGTGTGATTGCCGAAATGGCTTGGTTAGTCTTCAAACCAATATGATGACGCTCGACCTTCCCCGAATGCGCAAGCCAAAGTCCTTCGTTTAAACTAGCAAGCCAAATATTATTGTCTTTGTCCATAAAGATATCAGCAAACCAGATACTTTGATCAAGTTGTATCGGCTCTACCGCTTGCCAAACGCCATTATTCTGTCGATAAAGTAGTCGCCCATAAGTAGAGACCCACAGCCCACCGTCTTTATCGTTGAGAAATTTATACACAGCGTTATTACCCACTTCTTGATAGCGGCGTAATACTTCATCAATATCTAGAAAATAAGCCCCCAGCTCTGATGCTAAAAACAGCTTACCATCAACCCAAGCTAGGTCATGAATGATGGTTTGCGCTAACTGCTCAGGTAGTGAGACCTTGCTCGCTAACTCAAGTCTAACTCCATCTCCATTACGATTGCTCGATTCGCTAATTTTAAGTAAGTGACGTTCATTTACTAACCAAATGCCATCGGGAACCAGCGCCATTTTAGTCACTGAGCCCACTATTTGATTGATTTGGGTAACATCTAACGTACTTTGTTCGATATTATTTGCAGCTAACGTCAGCTTTTTCGCAGAAACATAATACAGACCATTTGCAGCAATCCAGATCCCGCCATCTTCATCTTGTAGTATATCTCTGACAGGGCCCTGTATGTCGAAGCGCCTAGCCTCTAAGGTTTGTGGGTTAAGTCTTAACAGTCCTCGACGTGTGCCAACCCAGAGCATACCGAATTGATCCACCACCAATTTATTGATAGCGTTGCTATTCAAAAACTCGGTATTTTGCGTATTGAAGTTTTGGAATTGATGACCATCAAAACGACTTAAGCCAAACTGAGTTCCGAGCCAAATATAGCCTTGATTGTCTTGAACGACACTCTTGACACTTTGTGATGGTAAACCACTTTGGATATTCCACTGTTTAACCACGTAATCATCTATCGCCGCTACACTCGTCATTGGTAGCAGCAAGGTGAAAATGAAAAACAATAGCCTTGTCATCTCGATTCCATCACATCAGTACAATTAGACTAAAATGCCAGTTTTAAACAAAGCTTGCACGCAAATCAATGAAAAAATGCCGGCTAATACATCATCTAGCATAATCCCAGAGCCACCGTGTAAGCGCTTATCGAGCCACTTTATCGGACCCGGTTTCAAAATATCGAAAAAACGGAACAAAATAAACCCAACGATTAGTGACTGCCAACTCAGTGCAGCCCCTATCATGGTGATATAAAAGCCCGCCACTTCATCCCAAACAATCGCGGGGTGGTCATGAACATTAACATCGTCCGCTGTTTTACCACACACCCAGATCCCAAATAACGTCATGGCAATAGCAATTAGACATTGCAGCCAAATCGCTGCACCTTGAGTTGCAAAGATAAATGGTAATCCAGCTAAAGTACCAAATGTACCTGGCGCTTTCCTTGCTAATCCTAAACCAAACCCGAGCGCAAAAAATTGATGCGGCTTCTTTAAATTAAATACACGTTGTTTAGCCAAACCTACTCCTAGCTAAAATGCTCAAAACCAAGCCCGGTGAGCTGGTAAGGTTGGCCTTTGTTGAGTAATTGAACCTCACCATTATTAGCCGTTATTTGACCAATACAAACAGGTTCAACGCCATATTGCTTTAACCTAGTTTCCACGGCATTTTTGTTATTATCATTGACAGTGAAGAGCAATTCATAGTCATCACCAAAACCGAGCGCCAATCGCATGCGTGCGTCTTCATCAAGGCTTGAACGCAGTGCATCTGACTGTGGAACTTTATCCGCATTTATCTTAGCCCCCACTAAAGAGCTACGTAAAATGTGCTTAAGATCCGCAAGTAGACCATCTGAGATATCAATTGCAGAGGTGGCGAGACCCCTAAGAACTTGACCCGCAGCAACACGTGGCGCTGGGTAATGAAACTTTTCCAGAGCCGCTTTGCCGTGTTTTGGCTCAAGTGTCCAACCTTGCTTGCGCGCTTCGATTGCAAGTCCTGCATCACCAAGTGGGCCAGTCACATAAATCCAATCACCTACTCGTGCTCCTGAACGCTTGAGCGCTTTACCGGTTGGTATAATACCTTTTGCACACACTGTGATGGTCAATGGACCTTGCGTTGTATCGCCACCTATCACCTGTACGTTATAGTACTCAGCGATTTCATGCATCCCCTCAGTAAAGGCTTCTAGCCACTCTATGTCAGCGCTGGGTAACGTTAAACCAAGCGACACCCAAGTAGGTTCAGCGCCCATTGCTGCTAAGTCGCTAAGATTTACCGCAATAACACGATGGCCAAGCGCCCGCGGTGGAATATCTTCAAAAAAGTGCACACCCGCAACTAGCGTATCGGTTGTTACTGCAAGTTGACTGCCAGCAGGAACTGAAACCAAGGCACAGTCATCACCTATTCCAAGTTCTACATCTCGGCGAATAATGCCACGGCCTTTAAAATAGTGATTGATTAGCTCAAATTCTTTCATACACAAAAAAGCCGGCCAAGGCCGGCTATTCCTATAGTAAAGCTTATTTGCGAATAAACTTAACCGCTTTGTCTAGTACACCATTGACGAACTTGTGACTCTCTTCAGCGCCAAACATTTTTGCCAACTCAATGCCTTCATTGATAGCCACTTTGTATGGCACATCTTCACGGAATTTAAGCTCATAAGCACTAACACGTAATACGGCAAGCTCAACCATATCCAATTCTTCGAGTGGACGAGCTAAATGCGGACGAATTGCCTCGTCTAGCTGCTTTTGGTTAACAACAACACCACGTGCTAAGTCTTTGAAGTATTCTACATCGACTTTCGTTACGTCGTTTTCGATCAGCATTTGCTGTTCGATATCGGCAATTGGGTTACCACTTAGCTGCCAAGAATAAATAGCTTGTAAAGCAAGTACACGTGCTTTGCGTCTAGCTGCTGGTTTCACTGAGATTCCTCTTAAATTTGCTCTAGCACGTTCACCATTTCTAGAGCTCCAAGGGCGGCTTCTCCCCCTTTGTTGCCCATTTTAGTGCCCGCGCGCTCGATAGCTTGCTCAATGCTTTCAGTAGTAAGTACACCAAAAGCAACAGGGATGTCATAATCTAATGAAACGCTAGCTAAGCCTTTGTTAGACTCGTTAGCAACTAAATCGAAGTGTGGCGTACCACCACGAATAATCACGCCTAGCGCAATAATCGCATCGTGCTCTTTTTTCATCGCAACGCGTTTTGCTGCCAGTGGTAGTTCAACCGCTCCCGGTACATATACAACCGTGATGTCTTCATCGCTAACACCACCGGTACGTTTTAATTCATCTACAGCGCCTTCAAGTAGGCTGCTACCGATAAAATCGTTAAAACGTGAAATGACAATGGCAAATTTTTTGCCAGGAGCGTATTTATTACCTTCGATTACTTTCATTAGATGTTCCTAATCTGTATGAGCAATTGCCAAATTGAGGCGCATGATAGCACAGTAATATGGCAATCGCCTACTATCTGAATATAGGCGATTGCGATCAATTTAGCATTTTGGGATTATTTTGGTTCGACGTATTCAACCACTTCTAAGTGGAAACCAGACAGTGCATGATATTTTTTAGGTAGACTCATTAGGCGCATTTTCTGAATGCCTAAATCAGCCAAAATTTGCGACCCCACACCTACGGTGCGCGAAGTACCTTGGAATTTACGGTAGTTCACCTGTTCACCCGCATCTTCCGCAGCAAATGCCTTAACCAGCGCTTCCATTTCTTCGCTGCGTTCTTGTTTACCAAGAATGACTAATACGCCTTCGTTGTCGGCGATGTGCTTCATGGCACTTTGCAGTGTCCAGCTTCTATCCGCACTACGATCTGAATGAAGAATGTCGTTAAACGTGCTTTGCAAATGCACACGGACTAAATTGGCTTCTTCCGATTTGATCTCGCCCTTCACCATCGCATAGTGCAGTTGATTATCAATGGTGTCTTTGTACGTCACCAGGTTAAACTCACCAAACTCGGTAGGAAGTTTACACTCTGCTACCTTTTCGATGGTGGTTTCGTTTAAGTTACGATATTCAATCAAATCAGCAATGGTGCCGATTTTAATATCGTGCTCTTTTGCGAATACTTCTAGTTGTGGGCGACGTGCCATAGTGCCATCTGGATTTAGAATTTCAACAATCACAGATGCAGGCTCCAATCCCGCCAAACGCGCTAAATCACATCCAGCTTCAGTATGGCCTGCACGCGTTAAAACGCCGCCTGGTTGCGCCATGATTGGGAAGATATGACCAGGTTGTACAATATCATCAGGTACTGCACCTTTGGCAACTGCAGCTTGCACTGTACGAGCGCGATCTGCCGCTGAAATTCCCGTCGTTACGCCTTTCGCGGCTTCAATAGACAAAGTAAAGTTGGTAGAGAACTGAGCGCCATTGGTTTTCACCATTAGTGGCAAGTTCAGCTGCTCACAGCGCTCCTGTGTCATGGTCAAACAGATTAACCCGCGACCATATGTTGCCATGAAATTAATTGCATCTGGTGTAATGTGCTCTGCTGCAATGATCAGATCACCTTCATTTTCTCGGTCTTCATCGTCCATCAAAATAACCATTTTACCGGCTTTAATGTCCGCGATGATTTCCTCAGCACTATTTAAACTCATAGTTTTCCCATTTTTACTTTGTCTGTGGCTACTTTATAAAGCCAGCTTTCGCCAATAGACTGGTTGTGAGAGTGGACTCGCTGGCAGCGCTTGGCTCACCCTGAATTAGTCTTTCGAGGTAGCGGGCGATTTGGTCAACCTCTAGGTTTAGTTTTGACCCGACTTGAAAACCTGCAATCGTCGTTTCTTGAGCCGTGTGTGGCACTATGGTCAATTTAAAGCGATTTTGTTCCACGGCATTGACCGTCAAACTGATGCCATCAATGGCAACTGAACCTTTATACGGAATATACTTCATTAGCGATGATGGCGCAGTCAACCAATAGTCGGTCGCTCTGGCATTAGCGGTTATCTCTACCACTTCAGCGATGCCATCCACATGGCCAGACACCAAATGACCGCCAAGGCGTGAAATCGGCTGCAATGCCTTTTCAAGGTTGACCTTTTGGCCTTGTTGGTACTCGGCAAAACGCGTCAAACTTAAGGTTTCGTTAGAAACATCGGCTTTGAAGCCATCATGAAACTTCTCAGTTACGGTCAGGCAAACCCCGTTCGTGGCAATACTATCACCCAAGTTTACATCGCTCATATCAAGAGATGTCGTGGTCACACGAACAATTAAATCGCCGCCCTTGAGCTGCAATTGAGTTAATGTTCCTGTTGCTTCGATAATACCTGTAAACATTTTACTTCTCTTTAGTCGCGATAAGTTTGAGATCAGGCCCCACTTGGCAAACGTCGCCAAACACTAACTCTGGTATTTGCGACATGGCACTCAGTGGTGTGGTGTTAAACAGCCCTTTTCCAACGCCAATTATTTTCGGTGCCAAATAGATGATATATTCATCAATTAGCCCTTGTTCATGCATTACTCCCGCAAGGGTGGCACCGGCCTCAAGCCAAACATAATTACAGTGCTTTTCAGCCAGCTTGTTGAGCACGGCTTTTAGGTCGAGCTTACCGTTGATTTCAGGCACGACAATTTGCTCTACGAAATGAGGCCATTGCACTGAATTATCAATAGTACGGCGGAAAATAATCACTGGAGATGCAATTGTAAATAACGCAAGATCTGGTGTCAGACGATTTTGTGAGTCAATAATCGCACGTATCGGCTGGCGTAGCTCAGATTGAGGATAATCGGTGTCTTGCAAAAATTCTTCACGAACATTGAGTCTGGCGTTGTCTACCATAACCGTATCGGCTCCGGTCAAGACCGCGCAACTTTGCGCGCGGTGGCGCTGTACGTCTAAGCGCGCTGCAGCTGAGGTTATCCACTTACTCTGGCCATTGTTTAATGCGGTTTTCCCATCAACAGAAGCGGCAAGTTTACAGGTCACGAACGGCACTCCATACTCCATTCGTTTCAAAAAACCATTATTTAGTGCCCTAGCTTGTAGCTCTAGCAAACCATAGGCTGTTGTAATGCCCGCGGCTTCTAACATTGCCAATCCACGCCCTGCAACCTGTGGGTTGGGATCAACCATAGCTGCAACCACTCTGCTGACGCCTGCGTCAATCAAACCTTTTGCACACGGCGGCGTTCTACCATAGTGACTACATGGCTCAAGCGTTACATAGGCAGTTGCACCAGCGGCTTTAGCTCCAGCTTGCTTAAGCGCATGCACTTCAGCATGGCCTTCACCTGCTTTTAAGTGCGCGCCTTCGCCGACAATTTCACCGTCTTTTACGATCACACAGCCGACGTTTGGATTGGGTGTTGTGGTGTATTTACCGCGCTTTGCAAGCGCGATAGCACGGCTCATGTAATCATGGTCTTGCGCTGTGAACTGGCTCAATCCCCCAACCTCGCAATTTCTTCACCAAACTCACGAATATCTTCGAAAGAGCGATATACCGAAGCAAATCGCACATAAGCCACTTTATCGAGCTTTTTGAGCGCTTCCATAATACATTCGCCAATCATGTCGCTTGGTACTTCACGTTCGCCAGTACCCCGAATTTGAGATTTAATTTGGTGCACTACTTCTTCTATTTGCTCTGTACTAACGGGACGCTTTTCCAGCGCTCGGTGCATGCCATTAAGTAACTTATCTTCATTGAACGGCTCTCTAGTACCATCTTGCTTTATCACGCGCGGCATTAAGAGCTCTGCGCCCTCGAAGGTAGTAAAGCGTTCGTGGCATAAAATGCACTCACGACGGCGACGGACTTGGTGGCCGGAAGCAACCAAACGTGAATCTATCACTTTGGTATCTTTGGCTGTACAGAATGGACAATGCATAGACGCTCTCGTTGACTCAAAAACAAAAAAGGCCGCTTGAATGCGGCCTTAATCATAACAAAAAACTGCTTTTTTGTGAGCGAAATTATGCGTAAACAGGTAATTTAGCGCAAATTGCTTTTACTTTTTCTTTCACTTGTGCCTGTACAGACTCATCGTTGATGTTGTCTAGTACGTCACAGATCCAGCCAGCAAGCTCTTTCGACTCAGCTTCTTTAAAGCCACGGCGAGTGATCGCAGGAGAACCGATACGCAGACCAGAAGTAACGAACGGTGAGCGTGGGTCGTTTGGTACAGAGTTTTTGTTTACTGTGATGTTTGCACGGCCAAGCGCTGCATCCGCATCTTTACCTGTGATGTCTTTATCAATCAGGTCAAGTAGGAACAGGTGGTTTTCAGTTTTGCCAGAAACCACTTTATAACCACGCTCCTGAAGTACCGCAACCATAGCTTGTGCATTTTTAACCACTTGCTCTTGGTATGACTTGAACTCTGGTTGTAGTGCTTCTTTGAACGCAACCGCTTTTGCAGCGATAACGTGACATAGAGGACCACCTTGGCCACCTGGGAATACCGCAGAGTTTAGCTTTTTGTAGATTTCTTCATCATCACAAGCAGAGATGATAAGACCACCACGAGGACCCGCTAGCGTTTTGTGCGTTGTTGTTGTTACAACGTGTGCATGAGGCACAGGGCTTGGGTAGATACCAGCGGCAACAAGACCTGCAACGTGCGCCATATCAACAAGTAGGTAAGCGCCTACTTTGTCAGCGATTTCGCGGAACTTAGCCCAGTCAACGATACCTGAGTATGCAGAGAAACCGCCGATGATCATTTTTGGCTTGTGCTCAAGTGCTAACGCTTCAACTTGCGCGTAATCGATTTCACCAGTTTCTTCGTTTAGACCGTACTGGATAGCATTGTACGTTTTACCAGAGAAGTTTACGTGTGAACCGTGCGTTAAGTGACCACCGTGAGCAAGGCTCATACCTAGTACAGTGTCATGTGGCTGAAGTAACGCTTGGAATACCGCCGCGTTTGCTTGTGAGCCAGCGTGAGGCTGAACGTTTGCGTAAGTCGAACCAAATAACGCATTGGCGCGGTCAATCGCAAGTTGCTCAACCACGTCAACGTGCTCACAACCGCCGTAGTAACGCTTACCTGGGTAACCTTCAGCATACTTGTTTGTTAGCTGAGAACCCTGCGCTTCAAGTACACGTGGGCTACAGTAGTTCTCAGAAGCGATAAGCTCGATGTGCTCTTCTTGACGTGAAGTTTCTGCTTCAATCGCTGCAAATAGTTCTGGGTCAAAATCTGCAATATTCATGTTACGTTCTAACATGGTTTCTCCTAGGTAAACGTAAGGGTATTTTTAAAGACAATCTAGCATCACAAGATAACCAGTTTGCCTATGAAATCAGCATGGGCATATTTAAGCAGGGATTGAATTTATTTCACACCCCTATCGCGATGATATTTTTTTATTTAAACATTAATATTTTAAATAAGACAACCTAAGTTGCATTTGAAAAGCTAATATAGTCTCGAAATTGACCTTATCTGAATGGGCATTCTACCCACCCAGACAAGCTCTCTGATTTAGTTGAGTTTTGCTAACATTGCTGCCTTCAAAGCATCATAATCCGCGCTAAGTGGCTCAGCTAAACATGGTTTTTGCAATGCATCGGCCAACGGTTTCGGCATATCAAGCTCCTGATTTAAAACACCTTCTACAGATTCTTTAAACTTCGCAGGATGTGCAGTGGCAAGGAAAATCCCGGTTTCATCCGCTTGAGAGTCCAGCGCTAATCCCTCGTAGGCTATCGCAGTGTGCGGCTCGGCCAAGTAACCTTTATCATGTAATTCTTGCATCACTGTTTGAGTGCGTGCTTCCGACACCGAACGTGAATAAAAGTCATGTTTGTTAAAATCCCCTCTTTCCAACATGATTTCAACTCGAGGCCAGTTATTAGGTTTACTCACGTCCATCGCATTAGAAAGTGACTCCAAAGTGTCGTTTGGTTGCCACTCACCCGAGGCGATGTAACGGGGCACTGTATCATTTTGGTTTGTCGTGGCACTTAACTTGGCAATAGGTAATCCAATCGCCGCTGCAATCATCGCTGCACAGACGTTACCGAAGTTACCACTTGGTACTGAAACATGTACTTTATCACGCTGAGACTTAGGTAATTGCGCTAGTGCTTCAAAGTAATAACACACTTGCGCTACTAAGCGGCTGATATTGATTGAGTTTGCCGAATTAAGACCAAGCTTTTGCTTTACCTCGTCATCAAGAAATGCTGACTTCACCATCGCTTGGCAGTCATCAAAGCTACCATCTACAGCATAACAATGAATGTTTTTCCCAAGTGTTGTAAACAGCTTTTGTTGAGCAAGGGAGATTTTGCCATGAGGATAAAGGATCACAACATCGACATTTTCTTTTTCATAAAATGCATGGGCAACGGCGGCGCCTGTATCACCACTTGTTGCCGTGAGGATAGTCACACGCTCACCTTGATTAAACATGCTAATGCATTCCGCCATAAAGCGGCCGCCAAAGTCTTTAAACGCTAATGTTGGACCATGAAACAACTCTAAGCAATGCTGATTCTTAGCAACTTCTACTAGCTTAGCCGGGAAATTAAAGGCGCGTTTTACCATCGCATCGAGCGTATCTTGTGGTAGTTCATCACCAATAAGGTGATGTAGTACCTTGGCACTACGCTCAGCAAAAGGTAATTCAAGTAATGCATCAACATCCGCAATACGCTCAAATGTAGGAGGAAAAAAGACCCCTTGGTTACGGCCTAAACCAATTTTTACCGCTTCTACAAATGAAACAACCTGATGTTCGTCTTTTAAATTCACTAATTTCATTACTTTTGATCCTTTAATTCTCTTGTGCCTTGCGCATCTAATCGGCAAATATGGCTAAAACCCGCTTCATTAATGTAATTTTGTTGCAACCACTGCTGCACTGCATTTGCCTGTTGCTCAGACTTACAAATGCTAAATAGCGTAGGCCCAGCCCCTGAAATGCTCACCAGCTCGGCACCGAGGGCTGGTAGCGCGTCTTTAGCTTCGTTAAAGCCGGCAATGAGTGGTGCTCTCGCTTCCTCGGCAATACTGTCTTTCATCATCGACAGTGCTTTGTCAAATTGACCTGACTGCATCAATAAGCAAAAGCCCGACAGTCGCTGGGCAAATTCCACCGTATCATGCAAAGAAAACTGCTGTGGTAGTGCTTGTCTTGCTTTCGCTGTATTCAACGCAAAGCCAGGGTATGCAATAACATAAAACCAGCTTTCATTATGCGCAACGCTGATTGCTTTACTTGGAATGCAGTCTGCTGTCAGTTGTAGCCCACCAAGGTAGCAGGGCGTGATGTTGTCGTAGTGACGACCACCACTGACCTTAGCTTCAAAGTCGGCCATCAACTCAATAAGCGCCTCTTGGCTTAATTGTGTATTAGCAAAATCATTGAGTGCAGCAAAAGCGGCAACCACAGAGCAAGCACTTGAACCTAGACCTGAACCAACAGGGAGCCCTTTATACAAGGTCATGGCAACCGCAGGCATGTTGGGTGCCACATGCTGTTTAAAGTGCTGTAAGCACTGAAACGCCAAATTATCTTTAGGATCGGCGGAGAGCTTTTCAGCGTATGGACCAATACAATTGAACGTATCACGCTCTGCGGCTTCAACGCTGACCTGATCACCCAGTAAACTGCCATCAATAGGCTGGAGTGCGGCGCCAAGGGCATCAAAGCCAACACAAAAATTGCCCATAGACGCTGGTGCATAAAATGTTTTCATAACTCCTACCTCGACAGCGTTTTTAGGATATCAGCAAATACGCCTGCAGAGGTTACCTCTGCGCCCGCGCCATAACCTCTGATCACAAAAGGCTTTGGTTGATAATATTGGCTTAAAATAGCCAGTGCGTTTTCACCATCGCGAATATCGTACAGAGCGTGCTCTTTATCTACCGCTTCAATGCCAACGCGGCATTTACCGTCTACGATTGAACCGACATAACGTAGCACTTGGCCTTGTGCGTTTGCCGCAGCAATACGTGCTGCGAAAGCGTCGTCTAATTGCGGTAATTGCGCCATAAATTCATCAACATTGGCGCCCTCTGCAAACCCTTCAGGCAACACAGATTCAACTTCAATATCACTGAGTTCCAACGGCAGCCCCGATTCACGGGCTATGATAAGCAGCTTACGCGCGACATCCGTACCAGATAAGTCATCACGCGGATCTGGCTCTGTAAAACCGCTTTGTTTGGCTTTCTCTGTCGCTTCGGATAGCGATAAACCGTCCGACAATACGCCAAATATATACGATAGCGAGCCAGATAAAATGCCACTGAATGAAAGCAGTTCATCTCCTGCGCCAAACAGCAGTTTAAGGTTGTCTAATACAGGGAGTCCGGCGCCAACGTTAGTTTCGTATAGAAAGTGACGGCGCTTAGCTAGTGCAGCTTGCTGCAGTGATTGATAATACTCATAGCTGCCAGTGTTAGCTTTTTTGTTAGCCGCAACGACATGAAAGCCCGCATTAAGAAAATCTAAATAGCCATCGGCAACGAACTGAGCTGCACTACAATCGACAATCACAGGGTTAATTAAATGATTTTGTCTCACAAACTGGCTAACCTGTTGTAAATCAAAGCCAGACTCCGCTTTCTCAAGCGCCAGCTCCCAGTTATCAAACGGTACGCCGTCTGGGTCTAAGTAACACTTACTTGAGTTTGCAATGCCATAAAGATTCAAGCGTATATTGCGTTTTTCAAGCCATGCTTGCTGCTTATGAAACTGCTTCATTAATTCTTGACCCACTAGACCGCAGCCAATTAAGAAAACATCGATGGACGGTACGTGCGTGAAGAAGTTCTCGTGGCACACTTTTACTGCATCTTGGCAAAGTTCACCGTCAACCACCGCCGAAATAGAACTCTCCGTTGAGTCCTGCGCGATGGCAACGATATTCACCTGAGCTTGTGCAAGTGAAGCAAAGAATTTGGCCGCAAGACCTTTGTGCGCTTTCATGTTGTCGCCGACCAAAGTCACGATAGCAAGGTTGCGTTGCACTTCAATTGGGTCGATCAAGCCGGCTTGCGTTTCAAGCTCAAATGCCTGCTCAAGCGCAGCCAGCGCGAGTGTTAAGTCTTGCTCATGAACACAGAAACTAATGCTGAATTCACAAGAAGATTGCGTAATAAGTACGATAGATACGTTATCTGCTGCCAGTGCGGAAAATACCCGGGCAGCCATGCCAACCTTGCCTTTCATTCCAGGCCCTGCCACGGTCAACATAGCCAGTTTATCAAGGCTCGAAAGCGCTTTTACTGGAGCCTCGCCACCGCCTTGAGCACAAATCAGTGAACCTGGTACTTCTGGGTCATGAGTATTTTTAATTTCACACGGCACATCGGCTTTGGCGCAAGGTAAAATGGTTTTTGGGTGCAGCACCTTAGCGCCAAAATAAGATAGCTCCATGGCTTCTTTATAAGATAACACGTCGACCTTAGTCGCTTTCTTTATCAGGCGAGGATCTGCACTGTAGACACCATCGACGTCAGTCCAGATTTGGCAGATTTCGGCTTCAAGACACGCAGCAGCGACAGCCGCTGAGTAGTCAGAACCATTACGGCCCAGTGTTGTTAGCTCACCCGCTTCATTGCTTCCAGTAAAGCCCGCCATGATATAAAAACGTGACGCTTGGGCACGCACCAACTCTGCAAAACATAATTTACTTAGCTTAAGATCAACTTCAGCATCAAGATACCCGCCCTGCGTTTTTACACAAGCGTCGGCACTGAGCGCCACTGAATCTGATTGCAGCATTGTGTCCATCAGCGCAACGCTAATGCGCTCACCAAAGCTAATAACATAGGCTCTTGCTTGATCTGGGCAATGGCCCAATAACTTAGCCCCATCTAGTTTATTCTTAAGTAATTCAAAGTCAGGCCAGCCTACAACACCACCATACACCGCTTGCACTTCATCGTACAAGCCTTGGCTACGGGATATAAATGACTGCCACTGGGAGTCAAACGCTTCTCCTCGCCCAGCCAAATCAGCAAGCTCAACGAGCTGATCTGTCATGCCACCTGGAGCCGACAGCACGATAAGCGCTTGCTGCTGACCATGATTTTTAACTAGCTCTCTGACTCTTTGTAAACAGGCAAAATCTTTGAGGGAAGACCCTCCAAACTTTAGTACTCGCATCATTTTTCCTCATTCCAAAAACAAAAAAGGCCTGTGTTCGTAGTGAACACAGGCCTTTTTCAAACTCGCACCGACCTATGCCACTATCCCGTTAGGATGGTGGTTGTAATAATGGTCGTAGTGATAATATTCGTTTTCATAATTTTAGAGTGCCTGATGTTTAGCCACACTGTCAACACAAAAGAGCAAAATAGATTATGCAAATTTTTAATAGTGACATTTGTAATTTGCATAGATAAGTTAGCGGATACCAAACTGGTGCAGTAATTCTAATAACTGCTCTGCTTTAACCGGCTTTTCTAAAAACCCTAACACCCCCAAATTTGCTACTCTTTCTTTCATCTTGGCCTGAACATCCGCCGAAATAACCACAACAAAACATTCAATTCGATTGGCTTTTATTGCTTCTAACACAGCAATTCCATCAAGTATTGGCATGGTTAAGTCGAGGCACAATAAATCTATTTGCTGAGTTTTCAGCAAATCAATCGCCTGCTGACCATTCTGTGCTTGATGTAAGGTCAGCTCTAATTTGCTCTGTAAGTTTTTAATGACTTGTTTACGGGCGACAGCCGAATCATCGCAAACTAAGACGGAATAACTCATAAGGTGGTCAGTCTTGTACTATTAATCTCAATGGACACCACTATCTTATAACATATTAAACTTTCCTAGGTAAGGCGCTAAAAAGCATATTTAATGAAGATAATTATTTATTTTTAACCATTTATTGGCTAACTTTAAAAGCAGATTATTCAAAGGCGATGAACTTACCGTAGGAGCTCAGCTTAATTCATGCTGCAAAAAAGCCTCTCAAAAAAATTGCTCACCAATGTGCTGTCGGTTTACTTCCTTCTAACCTTTGTCGTCACATGTGGTCAAATCATTGCTGAATACGTCAATACCAAAGACTATATTCGTAATGAACTTACCATGCTGCAAAAAACCTTTAGCCGAAGCTTGACCCGCGCTATTTGGGAACTTAATACAAAGCAAACTGTTACTACAGCAGAAGGCTTGCTCGCGATCCCTATGATCGAAGGGATTATTGTACGTGATGACAGTGGGGAAATTATTTCACAACTCGGTCGCTCGTTAGATATTCACGAACTTTACAGTCAGCAGCTTGTTCAAGAAGAAGCAATAATTGAAGATACGCCATCCGGTTTGTTTGGTTACACCTTTCCGTTGATTTTTGAATTCTCGGGACGCGCAACGCAAGTCGGTGACGTGACACTATTCTCTAGTCGAGAGGTCGTCTTTAGTCGCATCATGATCTCAATTTACTTTTTGATAGGCAATGCAATGATAAAGACAACGTTCTTGATCATTCTATTTTTAATTGCCTTTAGAAAGCTACTTACTGAACCGCTAACCGATCTCACCGAGCAAATAGAAGATTTTGAAGTCGACAACGTTGATGGTCATAAGATTGATATCGGAACCAAAGAGCGCAACGAGCTTAAGATCATGGAAGAGGCGTTTAATAAGCTGATTGACAAGGTCTCTGAATATCGGAAAAAACTCGATCAAACTCAAAAGGAGCTGCTGATCAGCAATGAAAAGCTTGATCAACATAATATTCAGTTGGAGCAAGAGGTCGCACGGAAGACCTCAAACCTTAGCCAAGCGATGATGGATCTCCAGCAACAAAAGTATGAATTAGAAAAGCAGAAGTTAACGCTCACAGAAGAAATTGATTTAAGAAAACAAACAGAAGAAGAGCTACTAACAAAACAAAAAGAGCTTGAGAAATACGTAGATGAGCTGAATATGGCACAAGAGCGCTTAGTGGGCTCTGAAAAAATGGCGGCACTCGGCGGCCTTGTTGCCGGTATTACGCACGATATTAATACTCCTGTTGGTATTGGCGTGACTGCGACGTCGTTCTTGCAGGAGCGCTTAGATCAGCTTGAAGCGGCGTACAACGGAAAAACCTTATCACCAAAAGCGTTAGAAGAATTCATTAGTGAAGCAAAGCAAAGTGCTAGCCTACTTACCACCAATTTAGACCGCGCCTCAGAACTCGTGGCGAGTTTTAAACAAATTGCAGTCGATCAGGCCAGTGAAGCGATTCGTACCATTAACTTTAAACAATACCTCGGTGAAGTGATCCGCTCATTACACCCAAAATTGAAGAAAACTCATCATCAAGTGAATATTGAATGCCCTGAAAACATGACACTAAACTTACCAGCGGGAGCAATTAGTCAAATATTCACGAACCTTATCATGAATTCTTTGATCCATGGTTTTGAGAATCAAGAGCAAGGCCAAATTGATATTAAAATTAAAGAAGACAACGGTATGGTAAATATCGTCTACAAAGACAACGGCAAGGGCGTAAGTAAAGCCCAACTAGACCGGTTGTTTGACCCCTTCTTTACGACCAAACGCGATCAAGGTGGCAGTGGGCTTGGTACCCATATTACCCTAAACCTCGTAAAACAAACCTTGAATGGGGATATCGAAGTAAATAGTGAAGAAGGCAAGGGTCTCACCTACTACATCAGCTTCCCAAAAGACTTACAAAAGCCAATGGCGATGTTTAGCTAACCAAGTTTAGTACACGACAAGCGTCCAATACGCCAAGCTGCAAAGTGGCGTATTGGCGCAAGATACCTCCCCCACCACCAAACATCATCTAGTGGAATACAAGCTGTGACCTTTTTGCTATGATGACCGCAATTTTATTCCAGACGGGCATATTTCTATGTGGTTCAGTAACTTAATCTGCTACAAATTCAAACAAGATGTAACTTACGCACAAGAAGATTTCGAAAAAGCACTCGAACAGGATATTTTTCGTCCTTGTGGTAGTCAAGACATGACCACTTTTGGCTGGACAAAAGCCTTCGGTAAACATGGTCAGATGCTTTCACATTTTTCTCAAGACAGTATCTTAGTTTGTGCTAAGCGTGAAGAAAAGGTGCTTCCTGCAGCCGTAGTCAATGAAATGGTCGCCGAAAAAATTGAGCAAATAGAGCAGCAAGAAAACCGTCCAGTAAAGAAAAAAGAAAAAGACGATATTAAAGAGAATATCCTAGCGACTTTATTACCTCAAGCGTTCAAAAAATCGAGCCTACAATTTGCTTTTATCGACCAAAAATCAGGTTGGGTTATTGTAAATAGTGCCAGCTTCAATAAAGCGGAAGAACTACTTGCACTACTGCGTAAATCTCTGGGCACGCTTCCTGTTGTACCTGCGTTTGCAAACTATGATTTAGACTTACAGCTAACACACTGGCTCACCGAGTTTAGTGCACCTGAAGGCTTTGCAATAGGCACCGACGCTGAGTTGCAAGAGCCAGACGACAACGGTGCTCAAGTCAAGTTAAAACAACATGACCTTTCATCAGACGAAATCAAAACGCACCTAGAAAACGGTAAGCGTGTGACTAAACTCGCATTAGATTGGCGTGAGCGCGTGAAATTCGTTTTACAAAACGATGGTACGTTAAAGCGTTTAAGCTATGCAGAAACACTTAAGGACCAGAATGCGGATATTCCGAAAGAAGATCTAGCCGTTAAACTTGATGCTGACTTTATTTTGGTCTCGGAAGAAATCAAAGAGTTGTTAGAAGATCTAACCAAAGGCCTTGGTGACGACGAAAGCCTAGAGTCTTAATCTTAGAGTCATCATCCAGAGCTTGTTGAGCTTTTGATACGAAAAATTGATAGCGGATATAGCTATCAATTTTTCTTTATCCAGCGCAATACTCTATCTTCACAAGGTTACTTTGTGCCAATAGCGAACGGACTGCACGCACTCAAGTGCAAACGTATAGTTACTGGCTCGCCACTTTATTTGCACTAACCAACGCATTTGTAGCGCTTTATTTACTCTTCAATGGCATGATAGGAATCCGGCTTTGGCAGTAACGCTTTGCTAACCTGAATTTCAGGCATCGAAGACAATTTACATCAGTAGTCCGATACCCGAAGCAGTAATAAGTACAATTAAACGGAGTTTTACGCGCGTGAATGTAAAAAGCATTTCATTGGCTTTAATAGTAGTGATAATTTGGGGGCTTAACTTTTCGGTCATTAAATTTGGCCTAGCAGAGTTGCCTCCTATTTTATTTTCAGGCTTGCGTTTTTTGGTAGTCGCGATCCCTGCAGTATTCTTTATTCCTTTTCCTAAAACGTCGGTATGGAACGTACTCAGTGTTGGGCTATTTTTAGGTGTGCTTAAGTTTAGCTTGCTGTTTATTGCGATGGAATCAAATGCGTCAGCTGGCATTGCTTCTTTGCTGCTACAAGCCCAAGTCATTTTCACGATTTTGCTAAGTGTATTGTTGTTAAAGGAAACCATGAATCGCTTTCAAATGGTGGGGATCAGCATCGCAACGTTTGGCTTTAGTTTGTTTTTTATCAACTCGTCTGGGTCAACGACGATATTGGGCGCGGTGCTCATTCTGTTCGCGGCATTATTTTGGTCGTTTTCAAACCTCATCATGAAGCGCCTGAAAAGCGTTAATTTACTCCATTTTATTGTTTGGGTAAGCCTTGTGCCGCCATTGCCACTTTTTACACTGTCTTATTTTATTGAAACTGACTCTCCATTGACCTTACTACTGAACACCACAACACAGTCTTGGTTATCCATTGCCTATGTGGGTTATATCTCGACACTGATTGCATTCGCAATATGGGGTTGGCTACTTAAAAATCACAAGGCCGCAGCAGTAACGCCTTTTGCTTTATTAATCCCTATTGTCGGCATTATAGGTTCAGCCTTATTACTTAATGAGCAGTTGATGCTAATGGAAGCTATTGGGGCTGGTTTTATTTTATGTGGCTTAACGATTTCAGTTACAGGTGCTCGGATAAGCAAAATATTTAGAAAGCCCCGAGCCGAGGTTTTGCCCTAAACGCCAAAGACCTCAACAGAGGTCTTTGTATTCAAAGGAAGCAAAAGGCACTAGGCAAACATTGTTTTGACGTCTTCGAGTACACTTAAATAAGTATCATCGGCAAACATGTTCACCTCCTTAATAACCCCCTTTTCTTCATACTGTTTTAATGCTGCGGACTTATCAGACACCTGTAAAATACCTTCTACGATTGCACCCACACGAATAAAGTCGACATAACAAACATGTTCAGGCCGATAATTAGGATTTGCCCAGCTTTCTGCGACCTCAACAAACTCGTCGGTGAATTCCCACTCACGCATTATTGCTCCACCTATCTTACCGCCTAATTTCTGGATGGCATGGGCCAAAAAGCTTGGGTTGGCAAACACTTCAGGGTGGCGTTCAGCCTCTGTCAAAATAGGTAAAACACCGATATTGAACACCAAAGAGGCCAACGTGATTGTATCTCTGTTGAGCGAAGTGTGCTTATTGACACGGAGATAAAAGTCCATTGTCGTTATCGCTTGGCAAGCGACTTTTAACGTCTTCTGCCAAGCTTTGTCCATGTATGTCTTGATGAGTTTGTTATTAGAAACAAATAACTGCTCCATTGCCATTGCAGTAGCAATATTCTTGATTTGTCTAAGACCGATCCGAGTTACCGCTTGGTTTAGGGTATTCACCTTCACCGAACGGCCCATAAAAGCGCTGTTGGCAACTTTTATCATACGCGCAGCAAGAGCTGGGTCATGAGAAATAACGTCAGCCATCTGCATCAGGTTAATTTCAGGATCATCTGCCGCCTGCCTAACACGCACTGCAATTTCAGGTAATGTCGGCAATACCAAGGTGTCGTTATTGATCCTATCAGTTAGAATCGTGAGCAAAGCATTTTCTGTAGACATGAAACCAAATCCCTTAATAACTGAATAAAAGACCCGACTGCAAACGTAAGTTTATAGCAAAAGTAGGCACTGCGCTTGCTGGTGGTCACACTGCTGATTTTTAGTATCTATGTCGTAAGTATTGTCTAACTTTCGGATAAAGTTAAGAAAATCTAGGAAAATAATATTTTATTTATATACCCTCAATAATTAGCAAGTTAGAATTCAAGGCATACCGTACTTTGCGGCACGCTTTATCGCAAAAATACTGAAAATGACCCCAAATGGGGTGCAAATGGTAACCTTTCACGTTAACTGCGGCTTACGTACCACATACCAGTCTAAGTTAACTAAGCATAGTGATACAAAATCGTGTAAGGTGATCGCCACATAATTAAGACAACAAGGGAGCATTATGAAACACTCTATGATTTCAGTTGCAATCGCGCTTGCAACAGGTCTCACCCTAACAGGCTGCTCTGAGCCATCCACTTCTTCTGAAAAACCTAGCTCACAAACTGAACAAGTACAAAAAGATGTCAAGCAGTCAGGCTATAAGCTAGTTAATGCATCTCAAGAGCGGCTAGATATTTATACCCCAGTAACGCTAGAAACAGACTTAAGTCACCTAAGCGACAACCAGAAAAAGATGCTAGCTTTACTCATCGACGCTTCGGTTATTATGGATGATTTATTTTGGCAACAAGCGTTCGGCGAAGACAAAGCAACATTCCTAAGCAAAATCTCAGACGAAAAAGTACGCCAATTCGCAGACATCAACTATGGGCCTTGGGATCGTTTAAATGGCGACCAAGTTTTTCTTTCTGGCTTTGAAGAAAAAGCACTGGGCGCGGAGTTTTACCCAAGCGACATCACCAAAGATGAGCTAAATAACGTCGATGTAAAAGATAAATCAGGACTTTATTCTCTTATCCGTCGCGATGAAAACGGCAAGCTATACAGCACTTCTTATTCATCTGCATATAAAGCAGAGTTGGATAAAGCCGCAGCGCTATTACGCCAAGCAAGTAAACTGGCACAAGACAAAGAGTTTGCAAATTACTTAAACTTGCGCGCAGATGCATTAGTCAATAATAGCTACCAAGCGTCTGACTTTGCTTGGATGGACATGAAGAATAACCCGATTGATGTGGTGATTGGCCCAATTGAAACCTATGAAGACCAGCTATTTGGCTATCGCGCCGCTTTTGAATCTTACGTTCTAGTTAAAGACTTGGCGTGGAGTGAGCGTCTCGCTAAGTTTGCCGCTTTTTTACCTGAGCTACAAACTGGCTTGCCAGTTGATGATAAATACAAGCAAGAAGTGCCAGGCTCTGACGCCGACCTAAACGCATATGACGTCATTTATTATGCAGGCCACTCAAACGCTGGTAGTAAAACCATTGCGATTAACCTGCCAAATGACGAAGAGGTGCAACTCCAAAAAGGCACGCGTCGCCTACAGCTTAAAAACGCTATGCGCGCAAAATTCGATAAGATCTTAGTACCGATCGCTGATCAACTTATCGTCCAGGAGCAACGTAAGCACATCACCTTTGATGCTTTCTTTGCTAATACCATGTTCCATGAAGTCGCCCATGGACTAGGTATTAAGAATACCATTACAGGTAAAGGTACTGTGCGCCAATCACTGCAAGAACACGCCAGTGCACTTGAAGAAGGTAAAGCCGATATTCTAGGCCTATACATGGTTGAGCAACTACTTAAAAAAGGCGAGATCACCGAAGGTACGCTTGAGGATTATTACATCACCTTTATGGCTGGTATCTTCCGCTCAGTACGTTTTGGCGCATCCAGTGCACATGGTAAAGCGAACATGATCCGCTTTAACTTCTTTAAAGAAGAAGGCGCATTTTCTAAAAACACGGACGGTCTATATCAAGTGAATATGGAGAAGATGGGCGCAGCGATGGAGAAACTGTCTAACCTTATCCTAACGCTACAAGGTGACGGCGACTATCAAAAAGTCGATCAACTGATCGCCACGCACGGCGATATCAAAGCAGAACTACAAAAAGACCTAGATAAGCTTTCTAAAGCGAACATTCCTGTTGATGTTACCTTTAAGCAAGGTAAGCAGGTGCTAGGACTCTAGTACTAACAAGCGCACCATGCCATAGTGACTGAAGCGCAAGCTAAACGCCTATGGCATGACTTACCCCATTACACTGCAAGTTAAATAAAAATCGCGACATCACCTAAAGTAAACTAGGAACAAGGCCGATAGAAAACAAACATTGTGTTAAAACAAAAAGGAGTTTTTATGACAATGAACTTTCGCATCCATTCTGCATCACTGACTATGGCACCCGCAAAGCCTGCTGCTACACAAGTGAAAGCAGCGTCAGAAGCTGCTACCCCTAAGGGGGATGAAGTACAACAACCATCAGACAAGTCAAATGCTATTGCAGCCTACACTGGTGATATTCCCAATAGTTCACCTTACAATGCACTATTAAACCCAGAAGGTTTTGATTTTGACAATATGTCCCTCAATGAATTTTACGATGTTGTTGATGCGATTCGAACCTTAGAGTTTGATATAGAACGTGCTAGTGGTAATACGGGAAGTTTACGTGATACATTTTGGCATGATGTGATGTCTGTTAAGGGCTCTTTGGAAGGTGTAAATTATGAGAAGCAAGGAATAAAGCCTGACGAAAAAATCAACATTTCACAATTTTATGGGCAGTCAGTAGATGAAGCCAGAAATATGGAAGAAGAGAACTACCGCTCTTTTCATGGTGTATTAGGGTATGCTCAAGAGCAACAAGAAACTGTAGCGCTCATCACTTCCGAATCTTTTATTAAAGAATATCAAGAAAAAGCAATCAGCTTTTTAAAAAGCCAAGAAACTCAACTAATTGATACGCAGGCTTAAGTAGCCTGCGTAATATTGAATTAATTCTCTCGGTATTCGTAACGTACACCACCACGAGTGCCTGTACCACCGCCATTATTCATTAACGCTAAGCGATAGTTACCACGAGGTAGATATCTACCAATATGCGTGCCTCGGTCAATTATTTTGCTATCACGATATAAAATTAGCTCCATATCATGGCCGTCATAGTTTTTCTCTATGGTGAAGAAGTAAGAGTTGCAGCTAATACTAGCGCTAGAAAAGCGAGTTAGGGTAACTTCTTGGCCCACTTTAGCGCTCTTATATCTGGTGTACTTATAAGTCTCACAGCGCCCTCGATTAACACCCTGCTCACCCACCTCCATATTTTCTGCGCTTATCACGACGCCTTGCTGCGAGCTCAACTCACCTTCCGCGAGAGCATAAGACATAGCTGAAGCGCCAACCAAAGAAGCAAGCACAATTGATTTAAATAGATTAGTAACTTTCATAATATTCCTTTGTTTTAGAAGTTATTCTTATTTGGCTTGAGCTGGAAAAGAGAGGTAAAGCTATTATGGAACACCTTTCAAATCCCTTTTACAGAAACAAACTCAATGAAACTTTAATCGACCCTCGTCCCTAATACAATACTTATCTATTCAAAACTCGCTTTTAGCTGCTCAACTTCCTCATCACTATAGGGTTTTGCTGGATAGAGTCCCCAAACCGGTTTTGGCCATGCAATATCGGTTTTAAATCGCGCGATGTGGTGCACATGTAGTTGTGGCACCATATTACCAAGCGCAGCCACGTTTAATTTATCTGGGGTAAAGGTGTCTTGCAACAAACGACTGAGCTTGGCCGATTCTTGCCAAAATTGAACTTGCTGCGACTCAGGTAAATCAATAATTTCTTTCGCGCCCACAATCCTAGGTACTAAGATAAACCAAGGGTACTGAGCATCATTCATTAACAACACACTACACAACGGCCACTCGGTAATTAGGATACAGTCTCGTTGTAATTCTTTGGCTAATTCAAATGACATAGTGAACTTCTTTAAATCCGATTTACTCGGCACTCTATCCGAATTTGTTGCTATTGCAAAGTAGCTTCATTACCATCCAATCAGACTTTAAAAATATAACAAGGTGGCTACCGTGCACTCTCGCATTAAACACTACACCATCGCTCTTCCATTAGCACTTGCCTCTGTCACCGCTAGCGCAGAGCAACTAACGCTAGAGCGACTTTTTGACGACCCGTCTCTTTCAGGTAAAGCGCCTGTAAAACTGCAATTTTCTCCTGACGGTTCTCGTGTTACTTATCTTCAAGGTAAAAAAGAAGACTATAACCGTTACGACCTTTGGGAATACAATCTAAAAGACAATACCAACCGCTTGTTGGTAGATTCTGCGGCGCTATTTTCTGGCCCAGAGAACCTCTCAGATGAAGAAAAAGCACGACGTGAGCGTCAACGTATTTTTGGCCGTGGTATTTTAGAATACAAATGGTCAAAAGATGGCAAAGCGCTACTTTTCCCACTCAATGGCGACTTGTACTACTATGAAATCGCTTCAGGTAAGAGCAAGAAACTAACGGAAACTGAAGCATTCGAAACCGATGCTCGCTTCTCACCAAAAGGTAACTTTGTTTCATTTATTCGTGAGCAAAACCTCTATACCATCAATCTCAAGTCAGGCAAAGAAACGCAATTAACTAAAGACGGCGGTGGCGTAATTAAAAACGGCATGGCTGAGTTTGTTGCCCAAGAAGAGATGAGCCGCATGACAGGTTACTGGTGGTCGGGTGATGAGCAACAAATTGCTTTTACTCGCATTGATGAAAGCCCAGTTCAAGAAGCCATTCGTAACGAAATCTATGCCGAAGAAGTCAAGCTATTCAATCAACGATACCCATACACCGGGACTGCTAACGTTGAGATTGAATTAGGTGTTGTAAAGATCAATGACCAAAAGGTGGATTGGATTGATCTAGGCGAAGATAAAGACATTTACATCGCCCGTGCAAACTGGTTGAAAGACAACAAAACATTGTCATATCAGTGGCAAAATCGCTCACAGCAAAAACTGGAACTGCGCTTTTACGATACTAAAAGCAAAAAACAGCAAGTCGCCCTAACCGAAACCAGTGATACCTGGATTAACCTGCATTTTGACCTTGAGTTCTTAAAAGACAAAAAGCATTTCGTTTGGGCATCTGAGCGCGATGGCTTTAAACACCTTTACCTGTACAGAACCAATGGCCAACTTGTGCGCCAAATCACTAAAGGCGATTGGATTGTTGAAAGCCTTCAGGGCATTGATGAGAAAAAAGGTATCGTATACTTCTCTGGCCGCAAAGACACGCCGCTCGAAAGCCACCTATACAGCGTACCACTTTTTAAAGATGGTGAAGCAAAACGTATTACCGAAAAAGGCAGCTATCACAGTGTTGTACTGGCGAAAGATAACCGTACCTTTATCGATAAAAGCTCTTCTGTAAACCGTCCACCAGCCGTTGCGCTACGCAAAGTGAATGGAGACTTTGTTACTTGGCTTGAAGAAAATGCGCTGAATAACGAACATCCGTTAACGCCTTATTTGAGCAATCTAGCTACGCCAGAATATGGCACGCTTAAAGCGGAAGATGGTCAAACCATGTATTACCGCTTATTTAAGCCCGCAAAGCTTGAAAACGGTAAGAAATATCCTGTTATTGTGAACGTGTATGGCGGACCTCATGCACAACGCGTGACCAACAGCTGGCGTAGCAAAAACTTGTATTTCCAATATCTTGCACAGCAAGGTTATGTGATTTTCCAATTAGATAACCGAGGTTCATATAACCGTGGTAAGAAGTTTGAAGATCCAATCTACAAGCATTTAGGCGTCGTGGAAGTCGCCGACCAAATTAAAGGCGTAGAGTTCTTGCGTACGCTAGAGTACGTCGACCCTGAGCGTATCGGTATTTATGGTCATAGCTATGGTGGTTATATGGCGCTGATGACAATGTTTAAAGCTGGCGACTACTTTAAAGCCGGTGTTTCTGGTGCGCCAGTAACTGATTGGGCTCTATATGACACACATTATACTGAGCGTTATCTTGGTCACCCAAATACAAATGCCAAGGGCTATGAGCAAAGTGCTGTGTTCCCTTATGCTGATGGACTAAAGGGCCCGCTGATGATCTATCACGGTATGGCCGATGACAACGTACTATTTACCCATGCAACTAAACTATTCAAACAGTTGCAGGACGAAGTTAAGCCATTTGAAATGATGACTTATCCAGGCTCGAAGCACAGCTTACGTGGCAAAAAAGTACAAACCCACTTGCATCAAACCATTACTGACTTTTTTAATCGTCATTTTGAGGTTGAAGCTAAGTAAACACTTAATAGCGCTCAGCCTCTTATAAGCTGAGCGCTTCTTCTCCTTTTTCAACATTTAGTTCTAATCCATTGGTCTAATTGTTTATTCGTCAAGACTAAGAAAAACTGAAATTATTGTTCTATCTCAAGTTATGACTACTAAGATTAATTAGTATGAATTGATGAGGCGTTCGCGCCGCTTGCTACTTTCAATAATAAAACGACATAAGGATTGCATTATGTCCAAACAGTTTTTCCGAAACCTCACCATCTTCCAGCGACTCGCGTTACTGATCATAGTGGTTATTATTGGCGTTATCCTTCAAAGCGCAGTGAGCTTATCGCAGCAATATGATGCACTCGAAAAGCAGCAATATCATAAAACCCAAAACCTTGTTGAAAATGCCTATAGTTTAGTGGCTTACTTCCATCAACAATATGTATCTGGGGAACTCCCTGAAGCGCAAGCTCAATCCGCAGCCCTTAATGCCGTTGCCGCATTACGATACGAAGGAAATAATTACTTTTGGATCAACGACTATCACCCAAAAATGGTGATGCACCCTTTCAAGAGCGAGCTTAACGGCAAAGATCTCAGCCAATCAAAAGATCCCAACGGCAAGCGCTTATTCGTTGAAATGGTACAAGTGGCAGAAAAAAGTGGAGCAGGATTTGTTCCTTACCTGTGGCCAAAGCCAGGCAAAGATGCTCCTGTCGAGAAAATATCTTATGTCAAAGCATTTACACCTTGGGGTTGGATCATTGGCTCCGGTGTGTACCTCGACACGATAGAAGCTGAGTTTTCCTATATTCGAAATTTGCTGTTAATTGAAATGGCTGTACTCATCGTGCTGTTATTCCCGTTTAGCGCACTCATTAGTAAGAGTATTATCGGCCCTATCACACAAGCCAAAGACATGATGAAAGATATCGCACAGGGCGAGGGTGATTTGACTCGACAACTCGACGAGAGTGGTAAAGATGAAGTAACCGCGCTTGCCAAGTACTTTAACTTATATACTGAAAAGATGCGTCATTCCATCGCGACAGTGGCCCATAACGCCAAAGAAGTGGAAACACTGGCCAATCAGGTAAAAGCGGCTGGTGAAGAGAATCTTGCATTTATTGAGTCACAAAATGACAATAGTCGCCAAGTAGCTACTGCTGCAGAACAAATGACCATGCAAGTTCGTGAGATCAGTAGCAATGCAGATACTGCCGAGCATTCCGCCGCAGACGCACGTAATTACAGTGAAAAAGGCAAACAAACAATTTCTCAAACCATCGCCGCCATTAAAAAGCTGTCGGAGCAAATTCAATCTGTGAGCGTGACAACAACGAGTCTTGCACAAGAGAGTCAACATATAGGATCTGTGCTCGATGTTATTCGAGGTATTGCCGAGCAAACTAATTTACTTGCGTTAAACGCGGCGATAGAAGCGGCTCGAGCAGGTGAACAAGGGCGCGGCTTCGCTGTTGTTGCCGATGAAGTACGCACCCTTGCAAGTCGTACGGGACAAAGCACAGATGAAATCCACAACATGATCGAGCGACTGCAAAAAGAAGCGCAGCAAGCCGTAGCTGCGGTTAAAATTAGCCAGCAAATCTCGGAGCAAACAGTGGAACAGGTCCAACATGCAGATAGCGCATTGACAGAGATTGAGCGCCTAATTGACGCTATCTCGGATATGAGCACCCACATCGCCAAAGCCACTGATGAGCAGAGTCTTGCAGCACAAGAAGTCAACGAGCGAATAGCTCAACTTTCTGACTCCACCCACCACTCTTTGGATACCACACACTTACTCAACAATACCAGTGAGCAACTCACACAGGCAAGTCACGAATTGAGTGACATAGTTAACCGCTTTAAAGTATGATACCCACCTTGCAGAGCACCAGTCAGTGCTCTGCTTCTTGCCCAATAGATGATTGATATTCCTTATCTTGTCGATAAAAATAATCCGTGAGCATCTACGCTATTTTACCGCTATATTGCCAATTTATTTGCTGAGCAAAAATAGCCCGTGAAAATCTGTTTTATTATGTACCCTTGGGAGCGTGTAGAAGCTGAAAACGACAGCACGCTAAGACTTATCCACGAAGCCGTATCACGCGGTCACGTCGTTGCTATCACCACCGTAAACAACCTCACTATTCGCGAAAGTGTCGCCAGTGCCTTCTGTGATGTATTTGTTGCGGGCCAAAAAGTATCTGACAACTTAGTGAGCTTTTACAACAAAGCTGAGTTTAAAAAAGTACAACTTCCTTTGGCAGGTTTTGACGCGATATTTATGCGCGCCAACCCACCACTTGATACCTTAGCGATGAACTTTTTAGACTCTGTTCGTGA
Organism: Pseudoalteromonas galatheae; assembly: GCF_005886105.2. Classification (NCBI taxonomy): domain Bacteria; kingdom Pseudomonadati; phylum Pseudomonadota; class Gammaproteobacteria; order Alteromonadales; family Pseudoalteromonadaceae; genus Pseudoalteromonas; species Pseudoalteromonas galatheae. Next base: position 702,193 of record NZ_PNCO02000001.1, on the reverse strand, counting down.
TGACACTTTCATTGTCAACGATATTGATGGCCTGCGTATTGCAAATAACAAGCTATACACGGCGTCGTTCCAAGGTATTGCGAGAGAATTTATTCCAAATACGCATGTATCTAAAAACAAAGAGTATTTAGAGCGTATATTCTCTGAATCAGAGCAAGAGAAAATGATCTTAAAGCCGCTTGATGGCTTTGGTGGTCGCGGTGTTATCGTCGTTGAAAAACGCGCGAAGCAAAGCTTTAGTTCACTCCTTGAGTTTTATATTGGTGGCGACGAGGCCGGTAAAGGCAGCAACTATGTCATTTTACAAGACTATGTTGAAGGTGCCGACGAAGGTGATGTTCGTATCCTAATGCTTAACGGCGAACCGATTGGCGCCATGAAACGAGTGCCTGCAGCAAATGAAGTGCGTGCTAACGTGCATGCTGGCGGCAAAGTGGTAAAACACAAACTCACCAACCAAGAAAAAGCATTATGTAAGCATATCGGTCCTAAGCTTGTGCGTGATGGTTTGTACTTTGTAGGCATTGACGTAATAGGCGGCAAGCTTATTGAAGTTAACGTACTCTCGCCTGGTGGGATAACCCGTATTAACCGTTTAAACCGCTGCAAGCTGCAAGTGCAAGTTATCGATTTTGTAGAGAGTGTGGTGCATGCCAAAGAGCTAGTAACGCATCGCAAAAACCAATTCCGCCAAGTAATAGAAGATGCTCATGCTATCTGAACAAGTCATCATTGCCGCGCTTGAAGCCGGTAAACCCATCAGTGGACAATTTGCTGAAGGCGCCTTTCACCTCGAAGTGAGAGAATACGTACCTTATGTCGCCACCGCTGTACACGCAGGCCACCGTACCCGTGCTAGCCTAAAAGGCTTGTTCGCCATGAGCGATGCTGAACGCTTACAAGAAGAAGACCCTTTTACCGATGGCATGATTGAATCATTACCCATCACACTTATCGCGCGTGACTCACGTTACGAATACGATCTTAACCGTGCGCCAGAGCTTGCGATATACAAAGAAGCATGGGGTAAACAAGTGTGGAACCAAGCGCTACCAAATGCAGACATAGATATTAGCTTGTCAAAGCATGCAGCCTATTACCGTGTGCTCAGTGCACTATTAACCACGCTTGAGCGTAAGTTTGGTGCCTGCTTGCTATTTGATGTGCACAGCTATAACTATCAAATTCGTAGCTACCCTTATGCACCAACCTTTAACATTGGCACTGCACAACTGGATACCTTGCGTTTTCGTGCCGTATTAGATGAACTGAAAAAACAGCTAGGGCTGAAAAAACTGGCAGGCCAGCTGGTGGATTGTGCTGAAAATACAGTCTTTCAGGGCCAAGGTTATCAAGCGCACTATGTTACCTGCCACTTTGATAACACCTTAGTGGTACCGCTGGAAGTGAAAAAAGTCTTTATGGACGAAAACAGTGGCGAATTATTCCCTGTGGTGTTTGAAAAACTACAGCGCAACATGCATGTAGCTTTGAGTAAAACGGCAAAAACATTTGCTAAAAATCACTGCTATAAGCCACTTCGCAAAGCAAAATCAGCGTCGCAGCTTGACCCTGCACTGATTAATGTAGACTCTGCACTTTACCGCATAGCCAAAAACCTTGAAACGCTGCATTACGTTAACCCAAGTAATATCGCGCAAGAGAAACGACGCTTTTTCTCGAAACGTCATTACCAGCCTGCGTTTAAATATCGTCCGCTGAAAATTGACCCGTATGAGTTTAAAGAGCAACTCTATCGCTTGCCCGTTGGAAAAATTCAAGATCCGATCGTAAAAGACTTATATCGTAAAGTGATCGATAGCTACGCCACTAAAATCGAACTGATCACCCAAATTGGTCGCGAAGCCTTTTTGTATAACTCGCTACGCTATTATGGTGAGCCGGATTACAACGATATAAATAATGCGACCTTCTTACTGCACGCGCGCGAAACAGAGACCTTGCCAAAAAAAGACATTACAGCCGAGCAAGCCTTGGTACGTTTTAATCAAGCGATTGAGACTATGGGCTTACCTTGCAAGGTCGCGATATCAAGCAAGCTCGTTGCCAAAGCAATGGTCGACAATGGTAAGCGTCTTCTGCTTGTAAATAGCAGTGCGATGCTATCTGAGCTCGATATCAATGCCTTGATAGAGCATGAAATTGGCGTGCACTTACTCACGACTTTAAATGCTGACGCTCAGCAACTAAAAGTGCTGCACTTAGGTCTACCTGGTAATACTTACACCCAAGAAGGCCTTGCCATCTATCGCGAGTATCAATCAGGGCAAATAAATCTGACACGATTAAAGGTACTAGCGCTTAGGGTGATTGCGGTTAATATGCTACTTAAAGGCGATAAATTCTATCAAGTGTATGAGTTTTTAGCTGACTCAGGCGTATTAAACGTCAATGAAGCCTTTGCGCTGACCACACGTATTTTCCGTGGTGGTGGCTTTACTAAAGACCATCTCTACTTAAAAGGCTTTAAAGACATAGTGCAGCTTGCCAATGCTCGCAGCTTGGATAATTTATATCTCGGTAAAACGGGCATTGCACACTTAGATGCGCTGGACGCGTTAGTAGAACAAGGCATCTTTACAAGACCTAAGTATCTGCCGGACACGAGCCGAGATCCAGAGCCAGATGCAATCCTAAGTTATTTAATTTCTTCAATTAAATAGGCCAAATTCGCCACTGTGGTTATACTAGTACTACCTCGTATCGACACAGTGGCTTTGTTTTGAAACAACAGGAAATTGATTTACTCGCTTTTGAACTTGCAAACCTTCGGCTCAAAGCCGATCTTACACTCGCGCCAAAGTATCCCTATTTCTCAGATAAACCCTACCCGCTTGGTCGCAGCTTAGAGATTCGCGATGAAATGTTTAAACTCGTCACAACTGAACTAAAACAAAATTCAGAATGTTTATCTGTACTCAGAAATTACATGCTTAGAGAAAATGCCGAGCTCACAAAGGTATGGGGTTCACTGCGCGATGAATACTTTCAAAATGCAATGTTTGTAGGAGATTGGTATATAGATACTGCAAACGATACCGTGAACGCAAACAAGCCCAGAGTTGAAATTAAGCCCATTGCACAATCAGGCTTTTCAGCCATCACCAGTTTCGAGCAGTTCGTGAAGATTGCCCGATCTTATTGGCAAGTGGATGTGTTTCAAAACACAGCCTTTCCAGCCATCGCACCTTATTTACCGTTAATTTGTGTCAACGCAAAAGGCGCTACTTGGCTAGCCGCGGCTAATGACGATATGATCAAAGTCGCTACCAACAGTGAATTTAAGCTATCTGAGCAAATCCTCTCCCAGCTACCAGAGCCAGACACTAACATAGTATCACGCTGGAGGCAGACCCTAACTGACATCGATTCTTTAGATGACATTTTATTACAAACAGGGAAGCCAGAAGGGTTTTGCCAGCTATACAGAACGGCTGCAAAAGCAGAAGATTTAACATTTAGAGATCGAGTCGTACGCGCCTACATGAGTTTGCCCAAAGGCGCGTAGCATAGTGAATTAGAAGGTAATGGGATAAGTCGGTTTTTCGTCAGTAATTTCCCATTTATCTTCTGTCGGTCTATCTACTCGACATTGATTTTGCTGTTGGAAGCAGCGGTCCTCACAGTTTTGCACTTGCATCGGATCAGAGTAATCTTTGCGGCAACTATGCGAGCACGAACGTGAATCGCCTTCGCAATCGACCGGCACATTACTAACTCTAGTTGTAAAATGTCCACTACAGCCGCTAACAAACACAGCGGCGAACACGGTTGCTACCCATAATTTTGTTGTCATTGTTCGTCTCTCAAAAACACCGGTTCTTGGGCCTTTTGCGTCGCTTCTTCGCTAAAGCGGTATCCTGCAATATCAAACGCTTTCAAGCTTTCCAAATCCGATACTTGGTTCTCAATGATATACCTTGCCATCATACCGCGCGCTTTTTTCGCGTAAAAACTGATGACTTTGTATTGACCATTTTTACAATCTTTAAAGATAGGTGTGATAATCTCGCCTTTTAACGCTTTCTTATCTACCGCTTTAAAGTACTCGTTTGAAGCTAAGTTCACCAAGTATTGTGTTTGTGCCCCTTCCATGACCTTATTCAGTTTTTCGGCGATAATCGTGCCCCAAAACTCGTATAGGTTTTTGCCACGCGGGTTACTTAACTTTGTACCCATTTCTAAACGATAGGCCTGCATTAAGTCAAGTGGTTTTAGAATGCCATACAGCCCAGATAAGATACGTAAATGATTTTGCGCATAATTTAAATCAGCCTCAGTTAGGCTTTGCGCTTCTAAACCGACATATACATCGCCATTAAAAGCAAAAATAGCTTGTTTAGCATTGTCTTGTGTAAAGGGCTTTGACCACTCGGCAAACCTTGCCGCATTTAAGCCTGCGAGCTTGTCGCTTATCTTCATTAAGCTGCCGATCTGTTGTGGAGATAACTCACGACAAACTTGAATAAGTGACTCGCTATGCTCCAGCAACTCTGGCTGAGTATGCGTCTTGATTGGTGCGGGTGTTTCATAGTCTAGGTTTTTCGCAGGAGAGATAACTGTGATCATGGTTTGCCTATTGACTTAGCTAGTAATTAATGTCAATTTCAACACTATCCCCAAGTAACTTCAAGTGTTTGTCCGCTTTCACTTGGGTTTAAGTAATTCGCTGTAGAAAGTACAGCTTCGCTTTACAACTCGACCTTATATAACAATAACCTTAAATAGCGAGTGTGATATGTCGCCCGATACGGACATATGACCTATTCAGCCATTTAATGGTGTTGCAACATAAGGCGTCTAATATCACTTCGCTGTTATCAATATTGGAATGAGGAACACATGACTTCAGCATTAGATAGGCTAAAACAACATTCATCAATCGTCGCTGACACCGGTGACATTGAAGCCATCCGTAAGCTACAGCCAGAGGATGCAACGACCAACCCTTCTCTTTTACTTAAAGCAGCAGAGACGCCTGCTTATCAGCCTTATCTAACAGAAGCTTGGGATTATGCCAAAGCCAATGAAAGTGACGCTGACAAGCAATTAGCGCTTGCTTGTGACTATTTTGCCGTTGTGATTGGTAAAGAAATCGCGAACTCTGTGCCGGGATATATCTCAACCGAAGTAGACGCACGTCTATCTTTTGATACCGAAGCGACTATCGCAAAAGCAAAAACGCTATTAAATTTATATGAAGCGCAAGGCGTTAGCAAAGACAAAATCTTGATTAAGATTGCATCGACTTGGGAAGGTATTAAAGCTGCTGAAACACTGGAAAGAGAAGGTGTTAAGTGTAACCTAACGCTACTATTTAGCGAAGCGCAAGCGCGTGCATGTGCCGATGCAAACGTATTTTTAATTTCGCCATTTGTTGGTCGAATTCTAGATTGGCACGTTGCCAATGGCTTAGAAAAACCAACTGACCCACTACAAGACCCGGGTGTGCAATCTGTTCGTAGTATTTTTGAATTCTATAAGCAGCACGGTTATAAAACCGTTGTAATGGGCGCCAGCTTCAGAAACACAGGTGAAATCCTAGCCCTAACGGGTTGTGATAAGCTCACGATTAGCCCTTCTTTATTAGAAGAGCTTGCTGCAATGCCTGCAAACGAAGATTACTTACTTGAAGCTGACTTTGAGCCTAAAGCAAAACCTGCAGCGCTTAGCGAAAGTGAGTTCCGCTGGTTACATAACCAAGATGCAATGGCCACTGAAAAGCTAGCTGAGGGTATCCGCTCATTTGCCGATGCGCAAGAAACACTAGTTGCACGCTTTAAAGCATTATAAGAGCCTTAAACATTCGAATTCAAAGCGCCGCATAATGCGGCGTTTCTTATAACTTTAAACCCTCCCCCACACTCTGCATTAAGACTCTCCTCCACACCTTCTTTGACTTTCATCAAACTGTCACTTGCTTTTAACCCAAAAGACACAATTGTGTTTTATTTTTATCCCGTCTGTGGTATATCAATATCACTTGAAGTGAAAATTGATACCGCTACCTTCTGGTTTTGGTACAAAAAGCAAGCAACATGGGGTTGTTTGTAACGTACTTTAGCTATCAGACTTTTATCGGTTCCTCATGTAGAGGTTTGCCAAATAGTATGAAGAAATCAACGGTGTCATTGCAGTTGTAGTACTAACAACAACCAAAGCAAATGTCACTTTAGGTTGTTTTTATCAATAGGAGATTTTCATGGATACCCTAGACGAGTTATTAGAATTATTAGAAAGTCCGGATACTAGGAAAAAAACTTCATCTAAGGGCAAAAAGAGAAAATGGCGTGAAATTGAAGCGCTAAAAGATAAACAGCGGCTACGCAAAGAACTACAGGAATTAGATATTTTCGCAGACAATGTTGATTTAGACGAATTTGATTTAAGCTAAAAAGAGCGCCCTTCACGGCGCTCTTTTTGGTTTCTATCTGCTATAGCTCGGCCAATCGCCAATCGATTGGCTGCTTACCCATTTGTGTGAGCAACTGATTGGTTTTACTGAAATGGCCACTTCCAAAGAAACCGCGATGTGCGGAGAGCGGCGAAGGATGTGGTGCGTGTAAAACATGGTGACGATTTGTGTCTATACTCTTACCCTTTTTCTGGGCGTGTGATCCCCAAAGCAAGAAAATAACACCTTCGCTGTGAGCATTCAGCTTTTCAATCACTACATCTGTAAAGCGCTCCCAGCCCAAATGCTTATGTGAATGGGCTTGGCCTTGTTCTACTGTCAACACCGTATTTAACAACAGCACGCCCTGTTTAGCCCAGTCAATTAGGTAGCCGTGATTAGGTATGCGAAAGCCGTCAATATCCTGCACCAACTCTTTATACATATTATTTAACGACGGCGGCGGCTTAATCCCCGGCAACACAGAGAAACATAGACCATGGGCTTGATTGGGGCCGTGGTAGGGATCTTGCCCTAAAATTACCACTTTCACCTGGTCGAAAGGCGTGACTTTGAACGCTTCAAATACCTGTTCATGGGGCGGAAACACATTTATACCTTGAGCGCGACGCTCTGCCACGTAATCCATGGTTTGTTTAAAGTAATCTTGTTGTTTTTCCTGACCTAACACGTCACTCCACGTTGTCATGCTTCACCTTTTTTCATCATATTATAATGGCTTCGAGAAACGTCGAGTTTACCACATAAATCCGATATTCCCTCGAGCATACGATAGCTATAACGATGGAGCCGATCGGCATCTACCGAAATGGTTTGTTGATGCTTTACCGCTGGGATTGAAGGCCATTGCTGCCATGCTATTGATTTAACCTCTTTTTTGGTCTTTTCTTCAGGGATCACTATCACTTGTGGTGCTTTCAACAGAACATTTTCAATGCTAATTTGTGGATAGTCCGTGGTGGCGTCAGCAAAAACATTTTTCACATTACACACAGTAAAGACTTGCTGTAGCCAACTTTCGCCTCCTACGGTCATCAGCGGTGATGGCCACAATTGATAAAATACAGCTAAGCTAGCGCTTTGTTTATACTGATCTTTTAGTTCATTTAAACGTTTAGTAAATAAATCAGCCTGTTGCTGTGCTTGAGCTCCAAGGCCAGTAATTTTACCTAGGCGTAGCAACTCCTCAGGTAGTTTATCTAGATATTTCGCTTCGCTATAAATCACGTCAACACCAAAGCTTTCGAGCTTTTCAAGCATAGGAACGTGACTTGCATTTTTCCACGCAATGATAAGATCAGGCTTAAGTGCCAAAATTTTCTCAACCGAAATGCCTTGATAGTCGCCAACTTGAGGCAGTTGCTTGGCTGATTCTGGATAATCGGCATAGGCGACCGTGCCTACAATCCGCTCCCCAGCTCCTATTACATACAAATTTTCGACAATATGAGGCGCAAGCGCGATGATCCGCTCTGCGGGCTTAGCATTAACGCTAAAGGCCAAGCCTAGTACAATAAATAAGGCGAATTTTAGCATCAGTAGTCAAACCCTTTTTGCGCCTTAATGCCGGCCTCAAACGCATGCTTCACATTACGCACTTCACTCACGGTATCTGCAAGCTCGGTCAGGCGTCGATGTGCACCGCGTCCAGTTACAATCACTGACTGCATGCTAGGACGGTTTTCTAGCGCCGTTATGACTTCGTCCAAATCTAGATAGTCATAGCTCAACATATAGGTAATTTCATCGAGCAATACCAAGTCGATGCTTTCGTCTTGTAGCCATACTTTTGCTTGCTGCCATGTCGCCTGTGCAGCGGCAGTATCGGTTTCACGGTTTTGCGTTTCCCATGTAAAGCCCGTTTTCATGACCGCAAATGGTACGCCGACTTTTTCGAGCAGATTGCGTTCACCACAATCCCAGGTTCCTTTAATAAACTGCACAACTGCTGCGTTCATACCATGACCGACACAACGCGCAACGGTGCCAAAACCAGATGTTGACTTACCTTTACCGTTACCTGTGATCACTTGCAAAATGCCCTGCTCTTGCTGCGCTGCGGCAATTTTTTCATCGACTTGTTGTTTTACTTTTTGCTGTCGTTGCTGATGCTTATCTTGTTGTTCGCTCATGTTATTCCTCAATTATTTTCATCAATTTTTGCCAATCTAAATGTGCTTCACAGCTGTCGGCAAGACGCGTAATTTGCTGCTCTCTGTGCTTCGCTAAATCAATCGCGGCAGTGCCCGCTTGCTTACTACCGGCCCAAGACAAGATAGCCTGTGTGGCGGCGACCGTATCAAATAAACCATGTAAATAGGTGGCTGCAATTTGATTATCTCGGGAGATAAAACCGTCCTGCACATTGTTATTTGGATGTGTGTTAAATCGCAAGAATGGCACCTCTAGTGCCGCTCCAGAAGAAACCCCTGCATGGATCTCATAACCACAAATTTCAGCACTTTGCTCATCCAATTGACAAATGCCAGATACTTGCGTCAGTACTTTTTGTTCTGAGAGTGTGGTCTCAAAGTCAGCCAGACCAAGCCCAGCGACTTCACCGAGTGTTGATTCCACCGCATTTGGATCTCTGATGAACTTACCTAACATTTGCAAACCGCCACACACACCTAGTACCTTACCACCATATCTCAGGTGCCGTTTGATTTCTTCTGCCCAACCCTGTTTGCTTAAGAAGGTTAAATCGCTCAACACATTTTTACTGCCAGGCAATATGATTAGGTCACAAGGACCGATAGATTCTTGATAGCGTACATAACGCAAATCCACTTCAGGGTTTAAGCGCAAGGTGTCAAAGTCGGTGTGATTGCTAATATGAGGAAATAGTAAAACCCTAACGCTTAACGATCCCCGTTCACAGATATTGTCCACCGTCACCGCATCTTCTGCATCGAGCGCTAAGCCGTGCAAATAGGGCAATACCCCAAGTACAGGCTTACCCGTTTTTTGCTCGAGCCAGTCAAGTCCTGATTGCAATAACGCAATATCACCACGGAAGCGATTGATCACAAACCCTTTCACCAAGCTTTGTTCATAGTCGCTTAATAGTGCAAGTGTGCCAACCAAGTGTGCGAACACCCCGCCTTTGTCGATATCAGCGATAATGATCACGGGGCATGCAACTTCACAGGCAAACCCCATATTGGCTATGTCATTTTCACGCAGATTGATCTCAGCAGGGCTCCCCGCCCCTTCCACTATGCACAGCTCAAATTGTTCGCTGAGGTGTTGATGTGAGGAAAGTACGGCGTCCAGCGCTACCTTTTTGTAATCATGATAAGCGGCTGCTTCCATATTGCTAATGGCTTTGCCGTGAATGATCACTTGTGCGCCAGTGTCGGAATTTGGCTTAAGTAAAATTGGATTAAAGTCTGTGGATAGCGGGACTTTTGCGGCTTCGGCTTGGAGTGCTTGTGCTCGACCAATTTCACCGCCGCAAGGTGTGACGGCACTATTTAGTGCCATATTTTGCGGCTTAAAAGGTGCAACCGATAAGCCTCTTCGTTGCAGCACCCGGCAAAGTCCCGCAACCAGTGTACTTTTACCGGCATCAGACGTGGTGCCCTGTACCATTAAGGTTTTCATACGTCTTGACCTTTTAAACATTGTGGCAAGCCTGCAATAACAAAATCGACTCTGTCGGCCACTTTAGCAATGTCTTGATGTAGCCAACCAGACTCATCAACAAACTCACGGCTTAGCTCGCCAAGCGGGATTATCCCATGCCCCACTTCATTACTCACCAAAATAACAGTGGCAACGCAGCTTTCTAGTGCCGCCAGCAAATGCTCTTTTTTGTCTATGGTCGCGGCTTTGCCCATTTCGCATAAGCCAAAACTCAGCCATAAGGTCAAACAATCGATAAGTAACAGCGTATCTTCGCGTGCAGTAGCAATAAGCTTATCAATATGCCATGGCTCTTCTACTAGATGCCAGCGGCTATCGCGCTGCATCTGGTGAGCAAACACTCGGCTTTTCATTTCTTCATCTTGAGCTTTTGCAGTTGCAACATAGTAAAGTTCGTTCACCGCACCTTGCTCTAACAATAGAATAGCGCGCTGCTCTGCCAAGCGACTCTTGCCTGAGCGAGCACCGCCCAGTATTAACTGTATTTGTGCCATTAGAGATGACCCACAATAAAAAGCAAAATAACAAGCTCAGCAAGTTGCTGCGCAGCCCCTAAACAGTCTCCGGTGTAACCACCAAGCTGAGCGTTAAACCATTTAATGCACACAAGTCTTAACACAAATAAGCAAGTACACAGCATCAGCAAGTCGAACAGTGAAAGCGCAAGCCATGGCCAACAGAAAATTAAAATCGCGATGGTAGTGAGCGTAAGGCGAGTCGCCGCAGCACTTGATAGATGTTTCGCTACCGGCTTAACTTTGCTCAGCTCATCAGCCTGTACATAGTTAAGTGCACCGATTAAAGACACCGCAAAGGCACGGCTGAGGCTATGGGCTAAAATAAGTGCAGCGAGTGTCACTGCAAAGTCATTAAAGAGCATGGCCAAAAGCGAAAATTTGGCCAATAACAGCAATATCAGCGCACAACTACCATATGTACCAAGACGGCTATCTTTCATGATCTCAAGCTTTTGTTCACGACTCCAGCCACCGCCAAAACCGTCAAAAACATCGGCAAGACCATCTTCGTGAAAAGCCCCGGTAAGTAAAATACTCACAGCCAGTGCAACGACGGCGCCGAACATTGGCGCTACACTACTACCGGCAACATAGCCAAGTATGGCCGAGAAGCTAGCAACAAATAAACCAACTAAAGCAAAGTAACCACTCACTTCGTTAAGTTCATCAGATGAAGGGGCAGGATCCAAACGAATTGGCACCCGCGTTAAAAACATCACAGCAAGCTTAAACAGTCGCCACTCTTGTTGCCACTGCATTATGCGTCTACCACTTGCGTAACATGGGCATCGGCAAAGCTTGCCATTTCGCAAAAAAAGCCTAGCGCAGCTTGTAATAATGGAAGCGCTAGAGCGGCGCCCGTTCCCTCACCCAAGCGCATATTTAAATACAGTAATGGCTCAGCGTTTAACTGCTCTAACATTAACTTATGGCCTTGCTCCATAGAGCCGTGAGCAAACACCATATATTGCTTACTATGTGGTGCTATTCTACTTGCCAACATAGCCGCTGCGGTGGAGATGAAGCCATCCACTATAATCACTTTTTGTGCACGAGCAACCGCCAGCATGGCACCAACCATTTGCACAATTTCAAAGCCACCTAGGCGCTGTAAAATTTGTTCTGGCGTCGCAAGCTTATCTTGATGATATTCTAGAGCCTGTTTGATAAGTGCCCGTTTTTTGCAAAGCGTTTCATCGTCAATGCCTGTACCGCGCCCCACACATAATTCCACACTCGCCCCGCTGAGCGCCGCTAAAATTGCAGCTGCAGAACTGGTGTTGCCAATCCCCATTTCACCAAAAGCAATCACGTTGCTACCCGCTTCAATAGCGGACATCACCACTTGCTCTCCATATTCAAGTCCTTGTTTGAGCTGCATTTCACTCATCGCAGGCTGTTTATGGAAGGCATGAGTAATATCGCCAAGTCGCTGTGAGCGAAAATTCGGCGCAGGCTCACATAGCACTAATGTGCCACAATCTACTACGGTTAACTGCCAACCAAGTTGTCGACAAAAGACGTTGATCGCTGCACCGCCCTGCACAAAGTTTGCAACCATTTGCCCAGTCACTTCGCTTGGCGCAATAGAAACACCTTGACTTGCAATACCATGGTCGCCCGCAAAAACAAACATTGCAGGGCGTGTTATTGCTAACTGATCTACGTCTAATTGCGCCTGCCCTTGTGAGAAGATCTGTACTAGCTGCGCGGCCAAAGCCTCAAGCTTACCAAGCGCACCTAGCGGTTTGGTTTTTAAGTCAATGCGCTGTTGAATAAGCGTGTTTAAGCGAGTATCTAACGGTTTAACCATGGGTAACTCCGATGCCTCCAGAGCGGCGATTTTTGAAAATAAGCAATGCTAAGAAGAACACGCTGCCAATGGCGGCGGTGATCACCCCCACGGGAAGTTCCTGATTATCGATAAGCGTGCGCGACAATACATCCACCCATAGCATCAAAAGCGAACCGCACAGCGCGGTGGCCACAAGCCCAATCACCTTTGCTTGCGAGATAAAAAAGCGCACGATATGCGGGATCATCAAGCCTACAAATCCGACTCCGCCGCACGCAGCCACAAGTACTGCGGTGAGTAAAGAACTCAATAACAACATACCTATTCGCACTCGTCCTACATTCACGCCAAGCGTGGTGGCGCTTTCATCTCCGAGCAACAAGGCGTTGAGTGGCCGACGCATCACTAAAAGCGTGATAAAACTCAGCAACACGACCAAACATGGAAGCCATAGCCATTGCCAGCTCGCCCTTGCAAATGAGCCTAGATTCCAAAACAAGATTGCACTGATGGCTTGAGGGTCACTCCAATAAAGCAACAAGCTGGTAAAGGCACTGAACAGAAAAGAAAGTGCGACGCCCGCCAAGAGCATAGTTTCCACCTGCTGTAGTGCATTGCGCTTTGCTACAAATAAAAGCAGTATGATCGACAGCAAACTTCCGACAAATGCAGCCCCAGACATCATTAGGCTAGACTGTGCACCAAATAGCGCAATAAGCACCACCACACCGAATGAAGCACCTGAAGAAATACCAAATAAATAAGGATCAGCTAGCGGGTTACGCGTCACGGTTTGCAAAATAAGACCCGCTATCGCCAGTCCTGCTCCCGCACTCATCGCCAGTAACGTCCGTGGCAGACGAAGTTCAACTACCACCCGTTGTTGAAGTACGTTGGGATCGAAATTAATAATCGCTTGTATAACCGTATGCCAAGATAAATCAATCGCACCGATCTTAAGTGCCATCAGCATGCTAAAACAGCATAAGCTCAATAGCAGTATCGAGATCAACGCGATCCGCTTTGCGGCAATCATAACTGATACCCGTAATGAAAGCGTATATGTGGGATCTCACCGTTATTTGGCGGATGACGGACAGTAGAAACCTCTGCACATACCCCAAAAACTTGGCTTAATAGGGTTTCGTTAATGACTTCAAGTGGCGACCCATTTGCAACCAGCTCACCGTTATTTAATACTAAAAAGCGGTCGCACAAGGCGCTAGCCAAATTTAAGTCGTGAAAAGACGCAATGATAGTAACACCAAGCTGTTTGGCCAGCTCCATAATTTGGATTTGATATTTAATGTCCAAATGGCTGGTGGGCTCATCCATTATCAATACTTGAGGCGCTTGCACCATGGCACGTGCGATCATTGCCCTTTGCCTCTCCCCGCCAGACAAGGAGCTAAAACATTGCTCCAACTTATGGCTCAATCCAACCTGCTCAATGGCATGTAGGATTGCCTGTTTTTCAGCAGCCGTCGTTGTCGCGAGCAGTGATTTGTTCGGTGTTAGACCCATCAATACCATATCAAATAATGGCAGAGAAAACTCAGCGGGGATGTCTTGCAGCACCACAGCAACATGTCTCGCGTAGGCCTTACGTCCATAACTAGCTAGCGGCTTACCGTTGAAAAATAGCGTCCCAGAGCTTGGTGCTGTGTATTGATATAAAGTGCGCAGCAAAGTCGACTTTCCAGCACCATTCGGTCCGAGCAAACCAATAAATTCACCCGAATTAATAGCAAAGCTGAGTGCCTTTAAGATGGCTTTACCACCAAGCTGCACGCTAAGTTTATCGACTTGAAACTGTGGAGTGACTGCCATAGCACCTCTGATTGGGCACGGCAAAGTAGTAGCTTATAGACAAGCGACAACTTTGACTTAAGTCTGCCCGCTTAAGTATATGGATAGGCCTTGGTATCTGACTTATGCAAGAGACAAGGCTCAAGCACTTACAGTTGCGGGGACAGTTGAGGACTCACACCTCATTCCCAATATCTGCCTATCACGAAATTTGCAATATTATGAAGTCTAGACGTCTAAAATACAACTTTTGGCCAAGCGGTTTGGCTGCTGTCGTAAAACACCTCAACTTTTACTATACCCGCATAGGGAATATCTATCTTCGATTGGTATGCGGTAAGTTCGGGCGATAGGTCAAGAATAAGTGCTACAAGCGCTTTTATTACTCCTGCATGCGCAACAACAGCGATACACTCTTCACTTGGCGACGCCAAAATGCTGTGCCACCACGTGGTGACCCGATGATGAAAATCATACATAGACTCGCCCTCAGGAGGCGTGTGCAGCCAAGGATTTTGCCAAAAATCGCCAATACTTGGAGATTGGGTTTCTCGCCAAAGCGTATCATAAGGTTGTCCATCCCATAAACCAAAATCAAATTCGGCGAGATTTGGCTCCACCTCAACAGGGAGTTGATACTGCTTTGCAAAAGCGTTAGCAGTATTCAGGCAGCGCTTCCTTGGAGAACTAATAATTCGCTGCAGGCCACTTAGGCTCGTTAACGATTGCAGCAATTGCTGAGCACCTATGTTACTGAGTTCGGGATCTGTCACTCCAAGTAAATGGCCTGATAGAGTCGTTTCACCATGACGAACAAAATATAGCTGCCGCTGCATTTTTACTTAACCTGAGGTTTGTTACCCAAAAAGCAAAAACGCAAGCTAAGCTTGCGTTTTCAATTAATATCATTCTACGATTACAGGATCTGGTTTTCTTTCCACATCTCTTCTTTTGCTAACCGCTTTTTGCGTTTGTCGCATGGATCGTCGCAATCACAAATTTTGTCAATGCCCATTGAGCCCAAACCACCACAGCTACTGGCCATGGATTTCTTTTGTACGATAACGCCTACAGCCATCGCAACAGCGATAAGCATAAGTAAACCGAAAGTAAGGAGGAATAAAGACATTATCTAGCCCCTTTTATTGCTACATTGAATTGAGTGACGACGCGCAAATTATACGCTTTCATGACGTCACTCACAATTAAATTATGGGGTGTTGTGCAGCTTAATTCAAGTACGGCTGAAAAGCTTCACTCGCGTAACTCTTGATCCCTTCAGGACTTTTATACATCAAATACACGGGGAGTTGATGCTCAGTGGCATAAGCCTTTGCACGCTCCGTGCCCATCACAGTCAATGCTGTTGCTAGGCCATCAGCCGTCATCGCAGATGGATGTAGTACCGTTACCGATACCAGCTCATGTTTAACTGGGCGACCCGTTGTTGGGTCAATAAGGTGTGTAAAGGTTTCACCATCCATTTCATAAAAAATACGATAGTCACCTGAAGTTGCAATACCGTTTTTGCCTGGCTCTATCACGCGATGAATTTGGCGTTGACCAACAGGCGCATCGGGTTTCTCGATAGCAATACGCCACTCACCATCCGGCTTCTTGCCAGAAACGCGTAGCTCACCGCCGATTTCAACCATATAGTCATGAATATCATGGTTTTCAATCACCTCAGCGACCTTATCAATGCCATAACCTTTAGCGGTTGCTGAGAATGATAACTCAAGCCCAGCGATTGTTTTAGCAAGGCCGCTGTCATTTAATACAAGTTTATCGACACCGATACGAGTACGCATATCGTCTAACTCTGACTGTGACGGACGCATTGTTGGCCTTTTGTCAGGACCAAACCCCCACAAATCGATAAGCGGTCCCATGGTAACATCAAGCGTTTTGGTCGACTTCCCAAGGCGGATAGATTCTGCAACTACCAAGCGAAAGTCTTCACTGATAGGCATCACGGTATTCGCTGCTAAACGATTGAACTGGTTAATCTCAGAGTCTGGGATATAGGTGGACATAGATTGATTAACAGCCTTTAATGCTTGCTCAACCTCATCATGCAACTGTGCTTGTCCGAGCGGCTTTTCACCGGGGAATACTTTGATGTTGTATGTCGTGCCCATAGTTTTACCAGACAGCAAGATTTCCTTGGTTTCAGGTTTTGCGTCTTGGCACCCTGCTAAAAAAACAAATAAAAACGAAATGATAAAAAATCTAGATAAAAAAGCGTAACTTGCTTGCATCTGAATTCCCTGAGTTTAGTACCAACGGGTATAAAAAAGCCCTCGAGCAAAGCATTTTGCTGGAGGGCTTATATTCTAACTTAAGTTCATTGTTAGACCGAAACCTAATTAACCACCGAAGTCATCAAGTAGGATGTTTTCGTCTTCAACACCTAAGTCTTTAAGCATGTTAATAACTGCTGCGTTCATCATTGGAGGACCACACATGTAGAACTCACAATCTTCTGGCGCTTCATGGTCTTTAAGATAGTTTTCAAAAAGTACGTTATGAATGAAGCCAGTGTAACCTTCCCAGTTATCCTCAGGTTGAGGGTCTGAAAGGGCAACATGCCATTCGAAGTTATCATTTTCTTCAGCTAGGCCGTCAAAGTCTTCCACATAGAACATTTCACGCTTAGAACGAGCACCGTACCAGAAAGACATCTTACGCTTAGAGTTAAGACGTTTAAGCTGATCGAAGATGTGCGAACGCATTGGCGCCATACCAGCACCACCACCAACGAATACCATTTCTGCATCAGTGTCTTTCGCGAAGAACTCACCGAATGGACCAGAAATAGTGACCTTATCACCTTCTTTAAGTGACCAGATGTACGATGACATCTTACCACAAGGTAATGTTAGGTTATTTGGCGGCGGAGTTGCGATACGTACGTTTAGCATGATGATGCCAAACTCTTCTGGGTAGTTAGCCATTGAGTAAGCACGGATCGTTTCGTCGTCAACTTTAGACTCTAGCTTAAAGAAACCAAAACGTTCCCAGTCAGCACGATATTCTTCAGGAATATCAAAGTCTGCATATTTAACATGGTGAGCTGGTGCTTCAATCTGAATGTAACCACCTGCACGGAAAGGTACAACTTCACCTTCAGGGATGCCTAGCTTTAGCTCCTTGATGAAAGTTGCTTTGTTATCGTTAGAGATAACTGTACATTCCCACTTTTTAACACCGAAGATTGATTCTTCAACTTCGATTTCCATGTCGTTTTTAACATTCACCTGACACGCCAGACGACAGCCTTCACGTGCTTCACCTTTAGAGATGTGGTCAAGTTCGGTTGGTAGAATATCACCACCACCCTCTTTAATATGTACGCGACACTGGCCACATGAACCACCGCCACCACATGCAGACGATACGAAAATACCCGCGTTTGCAAGTGCACCTAATAGCTTACCGCCAGCAGGAGTCTTGATCGCTTTTTCAGGATCGCCGTTAATATCAATTGTAACGTCACCGCTTGCTACAAGCTTAGATTTCGCTGCAATGATGATAAGCACTAGCATCACAACGATAGCGATGAACATGCTTACGCCTAATACAATAGTTTCCATCGTATAGTTTCCTCGCTACCTTACAGTGAAATACCAGAGAATGACATGAAGCCAAAGCCCATTAGACCTACAGTAACAAAGGTAATGCCTAAGCCACGTAAACCATCAGGAACATCTGCATACTTCATCTTCTCACGAATACCTGCTAACAATACGATAGCAAGTGCCCAGCCCACACCTGAACCTAGACCATAAACTACAGATTCACCGAAGTTTAGGTTACGCTCAACCATGAATGATACCGCACCGAAAATCGCACAGTTAACTGTGATTAGCGGTAAGAAGATACCTAGCGCGTTGTATAGAGCTGGGAAGAACTTGTCCAATGTCATTTCTAGAATTTGAACAAGCGCTGCGATTACACCGATAAACGTCAAGAAGCGTAGAAAGCTAAGATCCACTTCAGGGAAGCCTAACCACTCTAGGGCACCTGGCGCTAGCACTGCGTGGTAAACTAAGTTGTTTACTGGTACAGAAATACCTAGCACAACGATTACCGCAATACCTAGACCTAGCGACGTGGTTACTTTCTTAGATACCGCCAAGAAAGTACACATACCTAAGAAGAAAGATAAAGCTAAGTTTTCAATGAAAACTGCTTTGATAAATAAATTAATATATTGTTCCATCTCTCTCCCCTTATGCCTTCGCTTCTACTTGGTCTTTCTTCCAAGTACGCAGTGCCCAAATAAATGCACCTACGATGAAGAACGAACTGAATGGCATAACTAGTAGACCCATAGGCTGATACCAACCACCTTCAGAGATAAGTGGTAAGATTTCAACGCCAAACAATGTGCCCGCACCGAATAGCTCACGGATAAAGCCAACTGTTAGAAGTACAACAGAGTAACCTAAGCCGTTACCAATACCGTCAAGGAACGACATTGTTGGTGGTGACTTCATTGCGTATGCTTCTGCACGACCCATTACGATACAGTTAGTAATGATAAGGCCGATGAACGTTGATAGTTCTTTCGCTGTTGAGTAAACAACGGCTTGAAGCACTTGGTCTACAACGATTACTAGAGATGCAATAATCGTCATTTGTACAATGATACGCACACTAGAAGGGATGTGATTACGGATCATTGAGATAAATAAACTTGAAAACGCAGTAACCAATGTCAACGCGATTGACATGATAAGTGCATTTTTAAGGCTTGAAGTTACCGCTAGTGCAGAACAAATCCCCAACACTTGCAGTGCAATCGGGTTGTTCGCAAAAACAGGACCAAACAAGACTTCCTTCATTTCTTTTGCATTAGCCATTAGTTCAATGCTCCTTTACGTACTTTCGCAAGGAATGGACCAAACGCTTTGTCGCTTGTCCAGAAATCAACTGTGTGATCAACACCGTTAGAGGTAAGCGTTGCACCAGATAGACCGTCTATCTTGTGTTCGTTACCGCCAGCACTGCCTTTAACTACGTCGACAGGAAGCTCTTTACCTTCCCAAAGTGCAGTCCACTTAGGGTTTTGAATTTCGCCACCCAGACCTGGAGTTTCGCTGTGCTTATAAAAGTTGATTGACTTAATTGTCTCACCATCAGCTTCTAGCGCAAGGAAGCCATACATCACACCCCAAAGGCCATAACCTTGGATTGGTAGAATGATAGTAGAGACTTGACCTTGGTCATCTTTTGCAAAATAAACTGGAGAGTTATTCGTGATACGTTGAATACCTGCTTTGTCTTCTTCTTTTGAAAGCTTGTAACTACGTTTGGCATCAAACTTAGTTGCTTCAAAATCAAAGGTTTCCGCTTTAACGTCTTCTACAAACTCACCGGTTTTAAGACTAACAACACGCGATTCGATATTTTGGTTAAAAACTTCAGATACATTTTTAACTTTATCGAAGCCAGCAACGGCTAAAATATTTCGTTGAATATCTTCGTTTTTGTTTGCTTGCTGCATAGGGCGAAGCTGAACCGAAGCAAAAGATACTACGATTGCACACACTAAACATAAGCCAACAACTACGCCGAGCGTTTTGCCCATTGATTCATTATTAGTTGACACGTGCCAATCTCCTCTTCACATTTGACTGCACTACGAAGTGGTCGAATAGTGGAGCAAAAAGGTTAGCGAATAGGATTGCTAACATCATGCCCTCTGGGTATGCCGGGTTAACAACACGGATAAGCACAACCATTACACCGATTAGCGCACCGTATAACCACTTACCTTTGTCTGTGAAAGACGCAGATACAGGGTCTGTTGCCATAAAGAACATACCAAATGCAAAACCACCGAGTACTAAGTGCCAGTGCCAAGGCATAGCAAACGCAGCATTTGTTTCAGAACCGATTGCGTTTAGAACGAATGACATTACAACCATACCGATGAATGTACCTAGTACGATACGCCATGACGCGATTCGAGCATAAACAAGGAACAAACCACCAAGTAAGATTGCTAGTGTTGATGTTTCACCTACAGAGCCTTGGATAAAGCCGTAAAACGCGTTAAACCAAAGGTCCATGTTGTTGTAGTCTAGTGAACCTGCAGTCGCTTGACCTAAGTAAGTTGCACCAGAGAATGAGTCAACAGCTGTCCACACTGTGTCACCAGAGATGTCAGCAGGGTATGCGAAGAATAAGAACGCACGGCCTGCAAGTGCTGGGTTTAGGAAGTTACGACCCGTACCGCCGAAGATTTCCTTCGCGATTACAACACCGAACGTAATACCTAAAGCAGCTTGCCATAACGGAATTGTCGCAGGCAGGATAAGCGCAAATAATACCGAGGTTACGAAGAAACCTTCGTTTACTTCGTGTTTACGAACTGACGCGAATAACACTTCCCAGAAACCACCAACTGCAAACACAGTAGCGTAAATAGGCAAGAAGAAACACGCACCATAGAACATCTTGGCACCCCAACCTGCATCAGCGGTTAATTCACCACCAAGCGCTTGGAAAATAGCTACCTGCCAAGTATTGGCAAGCTCAAAACCGTTACCTAGTGCAAGTGCAGCTTGGTGACCGATGTTGAACATACCAAAGAACATTGCAGGGAACGTCGCCATCCACACTAAAATCATAATACGTTTTAGGTCGATGTTATCGCGAACGTGCGTTGCACCTTTGTTTACATAACCAGGAGTGTAGAAGATAGTTGCTACGGCTTCATAAAGCGCGTACCACTTCTCGTGTTTACCACCAGGTTCAAAGTGAGGTTCAATGTCTTCTAAAAATTTCTTTAAGGCCATTTTTAACCTTCCTTCTCGATAGTAGTCAGGCAATCACGCAGGATTGAACCGTACTCATATTTGCCCGGACATACGTAAGTACATAGTGCTAAATCTTCTTCATCTAGCTCTAATGCACCCAACGAAATCGCAGAATCTAGATCACGCGAAATAAGATCACGTAATAATAGCGTTGGCAAAATATCGAGTGGCATAACACGCTCATAGTTACCGATTGGTACCATCGCACGCTTAGAGCCACCAGTAGACGTTGTCATCTTGAACAAACGGCTAGGTGTTAAGTGTGAAATGAATGTACGTGTTACTGAGAATTTGTCACTACCCGGAGCGATCCAGCCAAATAGCTCTTTCTCGCGACCTTCAAGTAATACTGATACTTGAGTATGGTAACGACCAAGGTAAGCGTGAGGGCCAGTTGCTGTTTTACCAGCTAACACAGAGCCAGAAATGACTCGGTTATCACCGTCTTCAAGCTCGCCTGCAACTAAATCTGTTAGCGACGCACCGACATGAGTTTTCACTAAGCGAGGATTCTTAACTCGAGGACCTGCTAAAGCAACAACTCTGTCTGAGTAGATTTCACCTGTTAGGAACAACTTACCAAACGCGATGACATCTTGGTAACCAATGTGCCATACTTGCTTGTTTGTACCTACAGAATCTAGGAAGTGAATGTGAGTACCCACGTTACCTGCTGGGTGAACACCTGCAAACTCATGAACTTCTACTTGTGAGATCGAAGAGCTAGGTACGTTAGCACCCGCTTTCTTACACACAAATACTTTGCCTTCAGTCAAACGAGATACAACCGCTAGACCCGCTTCAAACGCTTCCACGTTTTCCGCGATGATAACAGCAGGATCTGCTGCTAACGGATTAGTATCTGTTGCTGTCACAAAGATTGAGCTAGGTGTTGCACTCGGCACAGCGACACGGCTAAATGGACGTGCACGAAGTGCTGGCCACTGACCAGACTCGATTAGCACTTCCTTCACTTTTTCAGAGTCTAAGTTGCTTAAGTCAGCAGCTGAAAACTTCTCAAAAGTGATTTGCTCGTCGCCTTGAACTTCGATCACAACGGATTGAAGTACACGCTTAGCACCACGGTTAATTTCTTTAACTACACCAGAAGCTGGCGCAGTAAACTTGACGCCTGGGTTCTTTTTATCTTCAAAAAGAACTTGGCCTTTCTTGACTTGGTCATCCACACGAATATGCATGGTAGGACGCATACCGATGAATTCTTCACCTAGCACAGCTACTCGTTTGACAGCAGAACCATCATGAATAACTTGCTGA
Organism: Pseudoalteromonas galatheae; assembly: GCF_005886105.2. Lineage (NCBI taxonomy): Bacteria > Pseudomonadati > Pseudomonadota > Gammaproteobacteria > Alteromonadales > Pseudoalteromonadaceae > Pseudoalteromonas > Pseudoalteromonas galatheae. The sequence continues at coordinate 679,879 of NZ_PNCO02000001.1, read as the reverse complement.
GGTGCGCCCTCTATTGGTAAGTCCAGACCTTTTTTTATGTTGATCATACGCACTTGCATTACATTAACGGAAAGAAACTGAAAATATCTTTAGTCACCACAGCGCCACCTCGTTTGTACTAAGTATTAGGTATAAAGAGCAGAAAGTTATGAGTCCGGATAGGGTTCCCAAACAGCCCCTTTAAAATACCCCTCAACGCGCACAAAAAAGCAGCGTCGTGATAAAAGTCCTCACATATTTCTCTGATTTTAACATTAATCGTACTGAGTATGCGAGTGGAATTATGAAATTAATACGACTTTAACGTGGATTTGGATTAGTTGAAAAATCCATCACAGAAAGGAGTATAGACCAAAGTGGTATAGATAAAATTTTTCTTACCCTAATCTGCAAAATAAGTAAAAAATTCGCTATTAAACAAAAACGGGCAAAGTACCAATTAGTACTTTGCCCGTAAATTCAAAAACCGTGAAATTAAACGAGATGATTAATTTCTACCGCCGCATTCACATCCGCTTCGTAATCTACGCCGTCTACTCCAAAGCCGAATAGCTTCAAGAATTCATTGTGGTAGCCAACATAATCAGTTAACTCATCGATTGTATCAGTATCAACAGTATCCCAAATGGTCTGTACACGCGCTTGAACACCGTCTTCTAGTTCCTTATAGTTTTGGAACAAGTGACCGCCATCATCAAAACGTGGCGATTGACCATATAGATTTTCAGTAAACAGCCCATGGATTTGCTCGATAGTCCCTTCATATGTGCCATCACCTTTCATCACTTTAAATAGTGCAGAGATATAAAGAGGCATAATTGGAATAGCAGAGCTTGCCTGCGTCACTACCGCATTCAAAGATGATACATACGCTTCGCCTTTAATATCCGCTGTGGTTTCGCGAATTGTCTGCGTCGCACGGTCCAAATCCTCTTTTGCTTTACCAATAGTCGCGTGACCGTAAATTGGCCAAGTCAGCTCTTTACCGATATAAGTGTATGCCGTTGTTTTAAAGCCATCAGCCAGCACATCCGCTTGCTTAAGCGCATCAATCCAAAGTTCCCAATCTTCACCACCCATCACTTTAACCGTATTGGCGATTTCATCTTCGTTCGCGGCTTCAACCGTCATTTCATCAATGACGCGCTTTGACGTATTCAAGTTTTTAGTTGTGATAGCTGAGCCAATTGGCTTAAGTGTTGAAGAGTAAACTTCATCAGATTTAGGGTCTTTACGACGAGGAGACGCAAGGCTATATATCACTAAATCTATTTTGCCTAATTCAGCTTTAATGGTTTCGATGGTTTTTTGCTTCAACTCATCAGAAAACGCATCGCCATTAATATTTTTAGACCACAAACCCGCTTCTTCTGCAGCTTGCTGGAACGCAGCCGTATTATACCAACCTGCTGATGCGGTTTTCTTCTCTGAACCTTCTTTTTCAAAGAAGATACCTAGCGTTTTCGCACCAGCACCAAATGCAGCAGTAATACGCGATGCCAAGCCATAACCTGTTGATGCACCTATTACTAATACATTCTTAGGACCATTCTCGATTTGGCCTTGTTGTTTTACGTATTCAATCTGTTCTTGAACGTGTGCTGCACAGCCTACAGGATGCGCATTAGTACAAATAAATCCACGAATTTTTGGTTTGATGACCATAAGAGATCCTATCCATTGATTTGATACAAAATAAAAGTGAGGTTGGACTCACTTTATTAAAATTACTGCGTAGTGTACTGGCAGATATGTAAAACACACATCTGATCAGCTATCGAACTTAGAACCACCCAAGCATTTTGGTGACTCAGGCGTCTGACCTTCCTTTTCTGAAAACTCTTCAGGTGTATAGGCATGAATGGCCAAAGCGTGAATATGATTTTGCAGCTCATCTTTTAGCACTTCATTGATTTTTCGATGACGCTGCAGCAGTCTCTGGCCAATAAATTGTTCGCTTACTACAATGACTTTAAAGTGAGACTCTTCGCCACGACTGTGCATATGGCTTTCATTGATAACGTTCAAGTGCTTGCATGCAACGGCTTCAGCTATCTTGTCATAAATCTGTGATTGCATTGACATTATACTTTGTCTCCTAGAGCAATTCGTGACGCTACTATACGCCGTTCAGCGCGTATTTCCAACACTTCGAAAGGTGAGATTAATGCGCCCTTGGGACACTTTGGTCTGCTTTGGCAAAGCATGTTGATAGTCGCGCTGACTATCACCTTGCATTACCAATAAGCTACCCGTTTCCAATAAAATATCGGTTACAGAGTGACTTACTTTGTGGCGTATTTTGAATTTGCGGGTCGCGCCAAGCGACAGTGAAGCAATTGTAGGCGTCAAACCGAGTTCAGGTTCATCATCACTGTGCCAGCCCATACTGTCTTGACCATCACGATAAAAATTAGCCAATACCGCATTAAAAGGAATATTAAATCTGCGTTCTAGCGTTTGTCTTATCCCTAGCAATACCGAAGGCCAAGGCGCATTTTCAAGTCGCTTCCCCGAATAACAGTAATGCACGTCAGAGTCGGCAATAAAGCGTTCTAGTCGAGGCGTTTGATGGGTCTTACCAAATAAGGTGATGGTATTTTGCTGCCACGCAAGGCTACTCAGTAGTACATTATATAGCGCTAGACTTTTATCGAAGCTAATAGCCTGTGCTTGATAGCTAAAACCGCTCGGCAAGTTCCGTGCTTTGTCTACTGCTCTCATGTTAAACTACCCGCTGCTTTTATTTATAGAACATTCACATGACGACTGATGCAATTCTAGCCGGAAACCCTTTTACGCTACATAGGTTTCCACTCGATCAAAAAAACCGTAGCTTACAAGCTTGGGATTCAGCCGACGAATACCTGTTAGATTATGTCTTTGAACATCACCACGATGCAAACCGTATTCTCATTCTCAACGATAGTTTTGGCGCGTTATGCTGTGCACTTGCCGACAAGCACTGCACGGTAGTGACCGACTCTTATGTGAGTACCCTCGCCTACGAGCATAATTTGGAGGCCAACGGACTCGCAGGCGCTCAGGTTGATGTACTCACTAGCATGGATGAGCTACCACAAGATATCGCTCTGATATTAATAAAAATTCCTAAAAATTCAGGGCTATTGCAAGCGCAACTTGCACAGTTAAGTAAACTAACTTCAGGCATTCCCGTAATTGCGGCGGGCAAAGCAAAAGAAATTCACACCTCCACATTAAAAAGCTTTAGCCACTTTTTGACGGAGCCAACGACTAGCTTAGCGGTAAAAAAATCGCGCTTGGTATTCAGCAAGACGTCAGCCAAAGCCATTGATAGTAAATTCCCTGTGTCTTGGCCGCTGGAAAAAACCGATTTTACCTTGTCGAATGAAGCAAATGTTTTCTCACGAGATTCTCTTGATATTGGCGCTCGTTTTTTTATTAATTACCTTCCTATGGGTAAGAAACCAATGAAGGTCATTGATCTTGGCTGCGGTAACGGTGTCATTGGATTGATGACGCTCGCAAAAATGCCAAATGCTACCGTCACCTTTATCGACGAGTCGGCGATGGCGGTGCACAGCGCGAAGCAAAATATCGTTAATAATTTACCTGAGCGTGTTGCTGATTGTCAGTTTGTCCAAAACGACTGTCTAACGGGTTTTGAAAATTACGGTGCGGATCTGGTACTGTGTAACCCGCCATTCCATCAGGCCAATGCAATCACAGATCACATCGCTTGGCAGATGTTTTTACAAGCTAAGGCAGCGCTTCGACAAGGGGGTGAGTTAAGAATTATCGGTAACCGCCACTTGGAATACGACGATAAACTCAAGCGTTTGTTCGGTAACAGCAAGACACTAGGCAATAACAAAAAGTTCACTGTTTTAAGTGCAATAAAGAGGAGCTAACTTCATGCGTTTTTCATTGCTGATTATTCTGCTAACCTTGATACTCGTGGGCTGTGAAAGCTCACCACGCAGTGTCATTCTTCATCCGGAATATCAAGGTCCTTCGTCAAACGCGCTCGCCGCCAACGTGGCGGTACAAGTAAACGACCTACGGACTACAAAATACACTATTCGCGTGAAAAACCAAGAACCCGCACTTTACGTACCTGATGCTAATTTACCAGTTAATTTTAATCAGGTATTAACACAAGCTCTCACTGCACATGGCGCGCAAATAACACCGGTCGCTGCAACGCAAATCACTGTGAATATCAATCGCTTTAAAGCCATTATTGAGGAGTCTTTCTCGAACCACCAAAGCGATGCTGAAGCTGACGTCACCGTACTGATAAAGCAAGGGGCTCGCAGTTTCAAAAAGCAATATAAAGGTAACGCTAATTTAAATGGTCCTCTAAAACACGACCAAGCCAAAATCGAAGAACAGCTCAACAACCTAGCTCAACAGGTTGTTACTCGAATCGTTCAAGATCCTGAATTTATTCAATTTGTGAGAGGAAGTTAATGAAAAAAATAATTCTAAGCTTAACCGCCCTATTATTAAGCATGAATGTCTTTGCCGAAATGAGCGGTAAATTTGTACAAAAGAATAATCTATTCCCTCGAGTTCAAATCAATACTAGTAAAGGGCCGATTATTGTCGAACTAGACAGATCGAGAGCCCCAATCACAGTAAATAACTTCTTAACTTACGTGATCAACAAAGATTATAACGGCTCTGTTTTCCATCGAGTTGAACGTGATGAAGCCAACGAAAAAGACTTTGTTATTCAAGGTGGAGGTTACGACAAAGAGTACGATGGAATGTTTGAGCGCGAAGCTATCTTCAATGAAAGCGGTAATGGTTTGAAGAATGATATGTATACCATTGCCATGGCATACCAAGACAACAAACCACACTCTGGTACCAGACAGTTTTTCTTTAATATGGACGACAACGATCACTTGAACCCAGGTAGAGGCTGGGGCTTTGCCGTGTTCGGGAACGTCTCTGAGGGCTATGAAACATTGGACGCAATTATGAAGGTGGAAACCGGCTACAATGAAAAGCTTGGCTATACCTTTATACCTAAAGAGCCCGTCATTATTCTTTCAGTCGAAGTATTAAAACAGCCAGAGTAATACCCTTTTATGTTGATATCATCTAGCTTTTCGCAATATCTTAGTTATTACAAAGACAAGCGCCTCTTAACTGTCTTTGCTTTTGGAATAAGTAGCGGTTTTCCTTGGGTATTGATTGGCTCGGTGATGTCAGCTTGGCTTAAAGATGAAGGATTAAGCCGCAGCACCATTGGCCTATTTGGCCTAGTATATGGTGCATATACCATTAATTTTTTGTGGTCCCCACTCGTTGACCGCATAAAAATCCCCTTGCTGTATAATCGCTTAGGACAAAGGCGAAGCTGGATAGCAAGTTGCCAATTTATTATTATTATTGCCACCTTCGCATTAGCCACTATTTCAATTAAAACCCACCTTTCGTATGCTGCATTATTGTGCTTTATTATTGCGTTATTTTCAGCTACCCAAGATATTGCAATAGATGCTTATCGTATCGATATTTTACCAGAAGACGAAAGTGAAAAGGCAACGGCTGCGGCAGCGATGGCGACTTCAGGTTGGTGGTCTGGCTATGCCTTACTTGGTGCCATTCCGTTCTTTATAGCCGATTTACCCGGCTTTAGTTGGCCCATTATCTATCAGATGCTAAGCGTCGTCGTCGTGTGTTTATTAGTGGTCACTTTGTTGGCAAAAGAGCCAAAATCTCATCGCGAGCAAGTACAAGAGCAGCTACAGAAGAGTTACGAACAAAAACTTAACCACCGCGCTTCATCAAATGCTTCCAAAAAGGTCTATGCTTGGCTTGCCGTGACCCTGATTGAACCCTTTAAACGATTTTTTGAAAAAAATGGGGTTAAAACGGCATGTGCTCTACTCGCCTTTATTTTCCTATTTAAGATAGGAGAGGCCTTCTTAGCCCGCATGTCCATCGTATTTTATAAAGAAGTGGGGTTTTCAAACACCCAAATCGGACAATATTCCAAACTTGGGACCGGTGTGATCACCATTGTATTTGCATTTCTTGGCAGTATTTTTAACCACAAGTACGGTATCGTAAAAGGCTTGTTTATCAGTGGCGTCGCTATGGCCGCATCTAATTTAATGTTTTCTTGGATTGCAATTGCAGGCCCCAAAGAACACCTTTACGCACTAGCAATTGTAGTGGATGGCTTTACTCAGGCGTGGTCATTGGTAGCCATGGTGGCGTTTATTTCTATGCTCTGTGATAGAGCATTTAGTGCGACCCACTATGCCTTACTGGCATCACTTGGCAGTTTAGGCCGTACCGTGCTGTCGGGCTATAGCGGTTTTGTGATAGATGATTTGCTTGGAGGTAATTGGGCACTCTTCTTCGCGCTAACAGCGCTTATGGTGCTTCCATCATTATTATTTTTATATTTAATTCGGCACAAGCTTTATGCTATTGAAAAAGCGTATCATGCTAGCAAAAACTAGAGGTGCAGGTCCTTGCACCTTTTACGTTTTTTGCTAACTAAACGCTTATTGATCTTCTTTGATTAGCTGTAAGCCTTCATAAGGATCAACTTCTAGCGCTTCGCAGTAACGTAAAAACTCAATAACATCCAACCGGCGCTCTTGGTTTTCGATCTTACCAATGAATGAATGAGGCGTACCTAACACCTGCGCAAGGCTGCGCATTGTGTGACCTTTCTCGTGGCGCTTTGATTTTAGCCACTTGGTTAGTTTACCGTTTTCTTCAGAAGAAACCGTTTTACCCATCATAATTATACATCTCCTACTAGATGAAAGACTAAATTACCTAAATGAAATATGCCCGTCTCATTTAGTTATACTCTAAATACTACAGTTGTACCTGAACCCAAAACTTTACGAGGTAAAGTATTAAGCCTGCATGAACTTAAAGCTTACTACTACTCACTCTAAGCAAGATTACAGTTTACCCCCATTTTGCTACAACTTACCAGATATCCATGGTAAATTGTGCCAAAATTAGTAACAGGTAGACAAATTGTTAACTTGTCCCTATGTACCCAATTAGGTATAGACTAAAACACAAGTAACACCTAATTAATTTTTTACTTTTTCTTAAATTGTTAAGGCCTGTAATATCCAGTAACACTTTAACAAATTTTTTAAAAAATGTACCAGTATTTGAAATAAATTATTTTCCTTTAAAAAATAAAAACTTAAAGCTAACATTTATTAAGAGGTTAAAAAAGAGGCTATTCTTAGATGATTCGATTACTGTTTTTACTGCCAATTCTACTGTGCTTAGGCTGGGTTTACTTCCTTCGCTCAAACGGCGTGCCGCTTAAGCAAGGAAAAAAAGGCTTTATCTACATCTTAGTATTTTCATCTTTTGTTTTAGGTTTTTTCGTCTTAATGATGTATCTAACAGGTAGTTTTTAGCGAATAAAGCAAATTGAGTTGTGGTGGGCAAAAACAAAAAGAGCCATGACCAAAGCATGACTCTTTAACGATATAGCGATTCTAATTTGATTTAGACGCTGAAACTTGCACCACAACCACAGGTGGTCGTTGCATTTGGATTATTTACGAAAAAACGCGCGCCTTCAAGTCCTTCGGTATAATCTACGATGCCGTCGATTAAATACTGAATACTCATAGGATCAACAACCATAGTCACACCATTCTTAACGATTTCTAAGTCACCTGGATTTACTTTTTCATCAAAGGTGAAACCGTATTGAAAGCCTGAGCAACCACCACCTGTTACGTAAACACGTAGTTTAAGATTGGCATTCTCTTCTTCTTCAATAAGTTCTTTTACGCGACTTGCCGCTGCGTCAGAAAACTGAATTGGTAACTGTTCAGACATAGATTTAGACCCCTAATCCTGTAATCCGTAAATTATCTAATACCTGAGTATTTTAATCAAGTATAGCGTTTGTACCAACCCCACCAAGATGCCACATATTTGAAAAACATAGTTTCATCAATAATATCGCCTGAGGCTAATTTCGCTGAGGGTTGTGACGCTTAATGTGATTCAGTTATCACTAGATTAAGAACAATAAAGTAATAATATCTCAGCGGCTTAGTTGCGCTGGCACAAGGACTTAAGATAAAAAATTTGTTATTCTTAACGTGTTTATCACTGTGGAATGACGTTCATGTCGTTGGATGCATTAAGACGAAGCCTTGCAAAACCTAAAACTTCAGCACAACTGTGCCTGCTTGGTGCTGGTGCAGGCCTGCTTGCGGCGATACTTATCATTGCTTTTCGTCTTACTATTGAATTGATCCAAGGCACATTTCTCGACAAACCAGATGACTTTACAGAGCTTTCTGAGCTACACCGGTTATTTTTACCTGTGCTTGCTGCTCTACTCATCGCAGTCTTTGCAGCATTAACAGGGTTTAAGCATTACCGTTTGGGCATTCCATATGTGATTAATCGAATCAAACACCATTACGGTCATATGCCAATTTGGAACTCTGCTAACCAGTTTTTTGGTGGCGCTGTCGCTTTGATCAGTGGCTTTTCTGTTGGTCGAGAAGGACCATCTGTACACATGGGAGCAACAGCCGCGAGTATTTTGTCAGAGCGCTTACATTTACCATTAAATGCTGCACGGACTTTAGCCGGTTGCGGTGTAGCTGCGGGTATTGCTGCCTCATTTAATACCCCGCTAGCAGCAGTTATATTCGTTATGGAAGTCGTGCTAAGGGAGTATAAAATCCATATTTTCGTGCCCGTGATGTTAGCCTCAGTGATCGGTGCAATGAGCACGCAATATGTATTTGGCAATAGCTCTGAGCTGGCACTCATTCATATCACTCCATTGAGCTTTTGGCATTACCCCTATTTAATTATTTGTGGTGCGGCATTAGGGGCAGTTGCTTTCGCTTTTAATCAAAACCTAATGCTGATCATCAAAACTTTTAAGCCCATCAGTATGTTTCCTCGTCTTTTATTAGCGGGGTTAATCGCGGGATTGATTGGCTATGCCGTGCCGGGAGCAATGGGCTCAGGTATGAGTGCTATCACCCAAGCCGTGGAGTCTCCACACAACCTACAGCTACTTACAACAATATTAATTGCTAAGCTGATGGCAACTATATTCGCAATTGGGCTTGGTATACCAGGCGGGCTTATTGGCCCAGTAATTGGGCTTGGGGTTATCATGGGCACTTTGATGTCTTTCTTTGCTCAATTTATTGAACCCAGTGTCGATGTTGCGGGAACTTATGGTGTCCTCGGTATGGCAGGCTTACTTGCTGCAACACTACACGCTCCACTTGCTGCGCTCACTGCGGTTATGGAGCTTACTTCCAACCCAAAAATAATTGTTCCAGCTATGCTAGTGATCACCACAGCTTACGTGACAGCTTTACAGGCATTTGGCAATCGCTCTATTTTTATTCAACAACTAGATTTCCAAGGACTACCTTACCAAGTATCCCCTGCAAAAGAGGCATTACAGAAAGTAGGAATAGTAGCTGAGATGGATGAGAATTTTAAGCTGCTCTATTCTGACGATAAAGAGCAAATAAAAGAGACCCTGTCTGCTGTTGATAGCCAAACGCCACTCATTGTTTATGACGAACAAAGCGGCTACCGTTTAGCGGAATACGATTTGAACTTAATCTCTGAAGGTAGCGTATCGGTCTCTTATATCGAGCTACAAGGATTAAGTACACAAGCGACCTTAGCTGATGCCTTTGATGTGCTAAAAGACAAGCGTTCGGGCGCGGTGTATATATATAATCAAAAGGATGATAAACAAATACTTGGGTTATTGCGATGGGACCAAATTCGTCACATACTCACCACCAGAAACAGTTTACTCTAGTCTAAAAAGTGGAATTTATAATGAGCTTATTGCTAACGTATAAAGCCTTACATATCTTTTTTATGATTGCCTGGTTTGCAGGGATTTTTAATCTGCCACGTCTCTTTGTATATCACGCGATGACTGAAGAAAAATCTTGCAGCTCAATGCTCAAAATCATGGAGCGCCGTCTGCTCTTTTTTGTAACCCCATTTGCTATTCTCACCGCAGTGTTTGGGGTTTTAATGATTACAGAATACGGACGTGAGTGGTTTAAGCTCAGTATGTGGCTACACTACAAGCTGGCGCTCGTGATTTTAATTTATATTTATCATGGTTATTGCTTTAAATTACTTGCCGACTTTAAACATGATCGCAATCGTAAAAGCGACAAGTTTTATCGTTATTTCAACGAACTTCCCGTACTAATCTTATTAGCCATAGTCTTTCTTGCCGTTTTAAAACCTGCACTGTAACCGTGCATTATTGGGGGTTCTTGGGTATAATATGCGCCCAAGTAACCGCCCATATTCTGCGTGTTATCTGGATGGGTGAGCGACCTTGCAACCCGGTAGTCAATTTGTCTTTAGGAATCGCCAAATGTTCAGTTTCCAAGGTGAAAATATTCTTTCTGTCAACCAATTAGACAGAGATTCAATTGAACACATCTTCTCCATTGCAAAAAAAATGGAACCCTATGCTAAAAAGCAAAAACGTACCCAAGTACTCAATGGGGCGATTTTGGCAAATCTATTCTTTGAACCAAGCACAAGAACACGCGTAAGTTTCGGCACCGCATTTAACCTGCTGGGCGGCCTAGTCCGCGAAACCACCGGGATGCAAAGTTCAGCATTGGCTAAAGGCGAATCTTTGTATGATACCGCCCGCGTGATTTCTGCTTATGCTGACGCCGTGGCAATGCGCCACCCAGATGCAGGCTCAGTAGCCGAATTTGCGACCGGTTCCGACGTTCCTGTCATCAACGGTGGCGATGGTCCTAATGAGCATCCAACTCAAGCACTGTTGGACTTACTGACAATTGACCGAGAGCTTAGCCGCTTTGGTACTGGAATTGACGGCATGCACATCGCGCTAGTCGGTGATTTAAAATATGGTCGCACCGTACATTCCTTATCCAAGTTACTTAGTCACTACAAAGATATCCGCTTTACGATGGTTGCACCTGATGGCTTACAAATGCCTCAGTCTATTTTAGATGTCGTAGACAATGCAGGTCACCGTATTGAAGTCGTGTCTAAAATGGAAGGCAATTTAGCTGCCGATATCGTTTACCAAACCCGTATTCAAGAAGAGCGTTTCCCGTCTCAAGAAGAAGCAAACAAATACCGCGGCGGTTTTAGGATCAGCCAAGCAATTTATGACGCTCACTGTAAACCAAGCTCAGTATTAATGCATCCATTACCACGCGATAGCCGCAGCGATGCAAACGAGCTAGACAACGACCTAAATAACAATAACAACCTAGCTATCTTCCGCCAAGTTCAAAATGGTGTATTGATCCGTATGGCACTTTTTGCCCTAACGCTAGGTGTTGAAAACCAAGTGGAAAAATACGAGGTAGAAGTACCTTGGTTTAGCCGCAAACGTGAAAGCTAAAAAGGATCGACAATGACAATCAGTCAAGACTTATTCAAACGCGCCCAAGACTCAATCCCTGGAGGCGTCAATTCTCCTGTTCGCGCTTTTAATGGTGTAGGTGGTACGCCACTATTTATTACCAAAGCCGAGGGCGTTCACACCTTTGATGCCGATGGTAAACAGTACATTGATTATGTAGGCTCTTGGGGCCCGATGATCTTAGGTCATAACCATCCGGAGATTAAACAAGCAGTGCTTGCAGCGGTTGAAAATGGCCTTTCGTATGGCGCGCCGACGGAAACTGAAATCCTAATGGCGGAAAAAGTAAAAGCGCTAGTACCATCTATTGAAAAAGTGCGCATGGTAAGTTCAGGTACAGAAGCGACCATGAGTGCCATTCGCCTTGCTCGTGGTTACACAGGCCGCGATAAAATCTTAAAGTTTGAAGGCTGTTACCACGGCCACGCTGACTCCTTGCTTGTTAAAGCAGGCTCAGGTGCACTTACCATGGGTGTGCCGAATTCACCTGGTATTCCTGCAGATTTCGCCAAACATACATTAACAGTTTCATTTAATAATCTTGATGAAGTAAAAGCGATTTTTGACCAGTATAAAGATCAAATCGCGTGTGTGATCATCGAGCCTGTTGCTGGAAATATGAACTGTATTCCACCGGTAGAAGGCTTTTTAGAAGGTCTACGCGAAGTATGTACTGACAATCAAAGCGTGCTTATCTTTGACGAAGTAATGACGGGTTTCCGTGTTGCACTTGGTGGTGCTCAGCAGTACTACAACATCACCCCAGACTTGACCTGTTTAGGTAAAGTGATTGGTGGCGGTATGCCTGTGGGTGCATTTGGTGGTAAAAAAGAAATCATGGATTACATCGCCCCAGTTGGCCCTGTTTATCAAGCAGGTACGCTGTCTGGTAACCCAATTGCTATGGCTGCCGGTTTAAAAGCGCTAGAGCTGCTTTCAAAAGAAGGGCTACACGCAGAGCTTGAAGCTAAGAGTAAAGCCCTGTGCGAAGGCTTCCAAGCAGCTGCTGATGAAGCAGGTATCGCGCTTACGACTAACTACGCAGGTGGTATGTTTGGCTTCTTCTTTACTGACGCTAAGAAAGTAACCAGCTATCAGCAAGCAACTGAATGTGACCTAGAGCGCTTCAAAAAGTTCTTCCACCTAATGCTAGATGAAGGCATTTATTTAGCCCCATCTGCATTCGAAGCGGGTTTCGTGAGTACAATGCATTCTGACGAAGAAATCGCTAACACTATCGATGCTGCAAAGCGTGCTTTTGCCAAGTTGTAATCACAGATTAAAACTTACATTAGTTTCTATTTAAAAAGCCCATTCAGGGCTTTTTTTGTTTTTTCAGCTACGCTTTGAATAAGCTTTTCAAAAGCTTCGGTCTATTTAATACCAGTTGTATTAAGTAAATGATCTATCTTGAAGCGGGGAAATAGCTTTAGTAGCAAGGCAAAAATTTTGCTTTTTAGTTGTTCTAAATGAGAAATTTTTAACGAAGCTAATATGCTATTTCACCCTTCAAATTGATTAGAGAATTAATTCAATTGGTATAACCTAGACTCAAGTTATTTAAGCGCATTTAGTTAATAACGCTATGCAAAGTTAAAACTATCATACAGAGGAAGTGATGGCTGGATTTAATACGCTAATTAATCCTGCAACCCGTTTGATGGCGCGGTTGCGATACAAAACCAAAATGGCCGTTGTATTTGGTATTTTATTACTACCGCTAAGCCTCAGCTTGTTTTTTCTGAATGGCGTACTTAACCATTCCATCTCTGTCAGTGAGATGCAAAGACAGGGGCTCACGCTTTACCCTAGCATGTTGGAAAATATATTAGCGGGTAAAGCTTCCGATAATTCAATTTTATTGCAACGCGCTAAGTTGCCCAAAGTGAATGCCGCAGGTGCAAGCGCCCTTGAGCAGCTCTCTATTGCATCTCAACTTGCCGTCGATGATGATCTTGGACGCAGTTACCTGAATCGCACGCTTGTTGAATCTGCGCCAAGATTAATATCGCAAATCAATCAAATTGAAGCGCAAGCACGCGATATCATCAAAAGGGGAAGCTTTACTCCTGATAGCTTTATTGCACTGTCCAATTTAAACAAGGGTCTCCCAGGCGTTACTACACAATTCTCCGGCAAACTCAATATTGCAATCAATGATAATCAGCAACTCAAAAAGCAGCTCAGTCAACCATTAGCTGAGCTTGAGTCTAGCCTGTCAGATTATCAGCAAGCGGTGAAAACAGGCTTGTTAGATCCTGATGAGCTGGCACTCTCACAAGCGCAATTTAACCATTACTATCAAAGTGCAAGTGATGCTATCAAGCAGTTTGTTAATGTTGCGACACCCACACTTGCCGCGCTTGTCGCTGAAAAACAAAACCAACAACAGTGGATAAGGAACACTGTTGCCTTGGCTTCACTACTCGCACTAATTATTGCCATTTATCTTATGTTTGGCTTTTACTCCTCTGTCATGGGTACCATCACGACTTTCTCACATGCCGCTCAGAGCGCTTCTCGAGGGGATTTAAGCATCAAAGCGCAGACAACGGGTTCCGACGAGCTTAGTCAAATTATTGAACAATTTAATGCGGTACTAAACGCCTTTATCTCTTTACTTGGTAACGTTCGACTAAGTAGTAACGAGCTGCAGCAAGCAACAAAAACACTCAACCAAATAAGCCAAGATACTGAGAAGGATGTCGCCCAGCAGGAGAATAAGATCCAGTCTATCCACCACTCACTCGAGAATATGGCGCAGTCTGCTCGCTCAGTCGAGGACGCCGCATTTAGCGCCACAGAGCTGGCCTCCGTAGCAGCTAAACAAGTAAAACAAAGCAGCGTCAATACCACAGCCTTAGCGGGACAAATGACCGAACTACAAGCTGAGTTTCAACAAAGTCGCGTAGCCTTAGATAAGCTCGCGGAAGACACGCAAAACATTAGCCAAGTGAGTTCTGCGATTAGAGAGATTGCCGAGCAAACCAATTTACTTGCGCTCAATGCCGCAATTGAAGCTGCTCGTGCAGGTGAACAAGGTAGAGGATTTGCGGTGGTAGCAGATGAGGTTCGAACGCTTGCGCAAAGAACGCAGCAACAAACAGAAGAAATACATAATATTATTCAATCACTACAAGCCGCGTCCAGAGACACGCAAGACAAAATGCGTAGCAGTGAAGACAATATGGCACAAAGTGTTATTGCGGCCAATGAAACCAATGAAGTGCTTCAGCACGCAGAGCAAAGCATGCGAGACATAGATGAACAAGGGAAACTGATCAGTCAGTTAGTGCAACAACAAACCCAAGCGACTGAACACGCATTGAATGAATCATCTGAGATCAGTAACTTAGCACAACATACACTGGGCTCTGCAAGAGCAACTCAAAGCGATGCAAAAAAACTTGGCAAACTATCACAAAGTTTAAATAGAGAAATCGATAAATTTAAAGCCTAAGACTGACAGCTAGTATCAATAGATCCTAGCTGTCATTACTTGGCTCAACATCTGGGCCTTGGTTCGAACATGCTCTCTCTAATAGGTAGCTGTAATACAGGACCACAACTCGGAGGCGATTGCTTGCCCGTTTTCGGGTTGATAAACGCCCAGCGAATGGACTTTGGACGCTCATCAACAATCGCTTGTGGGTTCAGTGGTTTAAGATAACGAATATAGAGCTCAAGCGCACCTTGGCTGCCCGTTAATCCCGTTGGCTTATTATCATCACGACCAATCCAAGCAACGGTGACCGTATTTTGATCAAAGCCTGCAAACCAGCTGTCTCGTAAATCATTACTAGTCCCCGTTTTCCCTGCAAGTTGAATAGAGGGAAAGTGAAGGTTAAGACGTTTAGCCGTTCCTTTTTTGGTTACTCTCTTCATGCCGTATTTCGTCATGTATACCGCGTCGCTGTCTAGGGTTTGGCTTTTTTGCACTGGGTGTTCGTATACCAGCTTACCCAGTGAATCGGTAATAGCCATGACACTGGTCAGCTTGCTCTGCTTACCGTCTGCAGCAAGTGTGGTGTACGCCTGTGCAATTTCAAAACTGGATAGCTCTAACGCCCCCAACAATAAAGAAGGATAAAGTGGAATAGACTTAGAGACACCAAGATCATTCAAAGTTTGCGCCACTCGATTAACCCCCATATCTAGACCAAGGTTTACTGCTGGGATATTGATGCTATTGCTAAACGCTTCAAACATTGGCACTTGGCCTCTGAATTTATGATCAAAGTTTTCTGGAGACCAGACCTTACCTGAACCATCTGTCACTTCAAGGGGGCTATCATCAAGTAGCATACCTAGGTGATAGTTTGGATTCGACAAAGCGCTCAAATAAATAGCGGGCTTGACCAGTGAACCTATATTGCGCTCGGTGTCTAATACCCGATTAAAACCTGAAAACTTCAACTGACGACCAGCAACTAACGCAGATACGCCCGCTTTTTCAACATTGACTGACAGCATTGCAGTCTCTAGATCTTCCGTTTTAAAGCGACGCTCTAGGTAAGGTAAGCCCTTTTTAACGGCATCTTCCATCGCCGTTTGCTTTTGTAAATCGAGATAGGTAAAAATCCGAATTCCAGAGTCTACGATGTCATCATCAGGCACAAGCTTCTTTAACTCGCGATTCACCAACTCCAAATATCCAGGGTATGACTGCATACGGCTCGCTTTTAAAGGCTGTACATCAATCGGCCTTGCCAGCGCTGCGCGATATTCGGGCGTTGTGATAAGGCCATTTTCTACCATCAACCTTAAGACTAAATCGCGCCTTTCCATTACCCGTTCAGGGTAACGTCTTGGATTATAAAAAGACGGCCCTTTAACCATCGCAACTAGCATAGCGACCTGATCAAACTCAAGCTCATCGACAGGCTTACCAAAATAAAAGTCGGCCGCAAGCCCCATACCATGAACGCCCTGATTATAGGCTTGTCCTAAAAACACTTCGTTTAAATAGGCTTCAAGGATTTCATCTTTGCTGTAACGAAAATCTAAAATCAATGCGATGAATGCTTCATTCACCTTGCGAATTAAGGTGCGATCTCTAGTGAGATAAAAGTTCTTTGCGAGCTGTTGCGTAAGCGTGCTACCACCTTGCACAGTTCGCCCAGCTTTGATGTTGGCATACAGCGCACGCAAAATAGACAGCGCAGAAACGCCATGATGTTCGTAAAAGTCTCTATCTTCTACCACTAGCAGTGTTTCTTTTAAAATATTAGGGAATTTATCGAACGGAACAAACTCTCTGTCTTGACGCGATTCATTGCCGATCCGGGCAATTTGCACCGGCTCCAAGCGAGCGCCGGCTAAGCGTCGACCTTGATTATCAACAATATTGGCAAGCTTCTTACCAGCAAAATTAAGCGTAAAAATACGTGCGGTTTCTGGGCCATCGTAGAATTCGAATGCGCGACGATGGATGGTGATTGTACGACCTTGAACAATGTACTGACCGGTACGACTGATACGATTTACACGGGAATAATTAAGCCGTTTCAGCTCCCACAACACTTCATCCTCATTTAGGAACTGATCAGGGAAAAACTGCATCGATCTGGCATAAACCTGAACAGGAAGTTCCCATTTATTGCCTTCAAACTGCCGGCTTATTTTCGCGTCTAAGTAGATGATATAGATTGCTACAAGGAATATCGCCGCAATGGTCCCCTTCCAAAAGAAAGACCACAATGAGCTCAGTACACGGCTTTTCACTCTTTGCATCTTAGAACCGTTTTGCTGGGTATTGTTTTTACGCGAAGTGTTCGCTTTGACGTTTGATTTTTTGGCAGGTGTTCTTTTCTTTTTATCCGTCATGACCCAAGTAAAACTAAAAAATGAATCGCAAGATGGTAGGGTAACCTAAATTAACAACTGCTGAAAGTAGAATAATATTTATAAAGAAAAGTGAGTCCTACTGGACTCACTTTGTTTAGACAACGAGAACTTTACAATATTGACCGAGAGCCAAATTGGTATTACTGTCCGCGAACTGTCACGAACTCGGGATAGGCATCTACGCCACAATCATGTTGATCCATACCACTTAGCTCTTCTTCTTCGCCAACGCGGATCCCCATGCTCGCTTTCAATACACTCCAGACAATATAAGAAGCAATGAAAACAAAACCTAAAATGGTAATAAGTCCCACAGCCTGACCTTGGAAAGTGGCGTCTGAGTTTGAAAATGGCACCATCATCACACCTAGCGCACCACATATACCGTGAACAGAAATAGCACCGACAGGATCATCAATTTTTGCTTTGTCTAGCGCAACGATACTAAACACTACCAATGCACCACCTAGCGCCCCAAGGATCAGTGCTAATACAGGTGTTGGAGAGGCAGGCTCAGCGGTAATGGTCACCAGACCTGCTAGTGCACCATTTAGCACCATAGTTAAATCTGCCTTGCCCCACATTAATTTACACACCAACAGTGCAGCAACCGCACCTGCCGCCGCCGCCGCATTGGTATTTAACATGATTTGGCTGACAGCAATGGCATTTTCTTTATCAGCAAGGAACAGTTGAGAACCACCGTTAAAGCCAAACCATCCCATCCACAAAATAAAGGTGCCAAGTGTCGCCAGGGGCATGTTGGAACCAGGAATTGGATAGATCTCACCGTTTTTTCCATACTTGCCCTTACGTGCACCAAGTAACAGGACACCCGCAAGTGCAGCTGCAGCGCCAGCACCATGTACAATGGCAGAACCCGCAAAATCAACAAAGCCAAGCTCAGATAAGAAACCACCGCCCCATGTCCAATAACCTTCTAGCGGGTAGATAAAGCCAGTTAACACCACACAAAATGCTAAAAACGCCCACAATTTCATACGCTCGGCAACAGCGCCCGAGACAATTGACATAGCCGTTGCAACAAATACCACTTGGAAGAAAAAGTCAGATTGCAGCGCATGGTCGGCGTCGTCAGCAGCACTGCCAATGAGCGTGCCAAGACTTGGTAAAACCCCACCTTCGGCATTATCAACATACATGATGTTGTAACCAATAAGCAGATACATAGTACAAGCAATAGCGTACAGCGCGACGTTCTTGGTGAGGATTTCAGTGGTATTTTTTGAGCGTACTAATCCCGCTTCAAGCATAGCGAATCCGGCTGCCATCCACATAACTAAGACGCCAGAGATCAGAAAGTAAAAAGTATTTAATGAAAATTGTAGTTCTATTATTGTATTTTCCATCGCTTAGCTCCCCTTAAATGGCTTCTTCATCAAGTTCGCCGGTACGGATCCGAACAACTTGGTCTAAGTCGTAAACAAAGATTTTTCCGTCACCAATTTTTCCAGTGAATGCAGCCTTTGTAACCGTTTCCACAACGCGCTCAGCGTTTTCGCTTAACGTCGCAATTTCTATTTTTATTTTTGGAATGAAATCGACTTGATATTCTGCACCGCGATACAGTTCGGTATGGCCGCGCTGACGTCCGAACCCTTTAACGTCAACAACCGTCATGCCTTCAATCCCCAGATCGGCTAACGCTTCACGTACCTCATCAAGCTTAAATGGTTTTATTATTGCACTTATCATTTTCATGCTGAGTCCCCTTAGGACAGTTGATCCTGTTGTATGCAGTAATCCAACCTTTGTGCCAAATTTTTTATTCCTTAATTAACAATGAATTAAAGTGGGAGATGGAATTTTACGCATAAAAAATGCACCATCTAGGTGCATTGATATTAAGACTGAACTGAGTTGGTGCATAAGCACACAAATAACGAAAAACTAATGCGCAATAACGCAATTGCGCTGTTTGTCTTTCGCTTTATAAAGGGCCTTATCTGCCTTGCGCATCACTTCGCTTAAACTCTTTGATTGGCAAGCGGCGAGGCCAATACTGATGGTGCAATAATACTTACCTGCTGGGATATTAAATGCCTGCTGAGCAAGACGTTCCCGGAAATCTTCCAACATTTGCTGCGCCACCTTCATATCGGAGCTTGGAATGAGTAACGCAAACTCTTCGCCACCAATACGTGCGACAATATAATGACCAAATGCACTACGCAGTAAATCAGCGACCTGTTTAAGTACATCATCACCGCTTTCATGGCCATATTGATCATTAATAGATTTAAAGTGATCGAGGTCTAACAATGCCAATATATGCTGACCCGGCTTGTTTTTGATTAAACGCTCCGCTTGCTGACAGAAATAGCGGCGATTATAAAGCCCTGTTAAATAGTCTCGATGGGCATATTCTTTGATTTCTGCAATCAAATTAAGCTGTTCCATCGTCTGCATGATACGGCAATGAAACTCTTCACTCATAAACGGCTTTGCCAAAAAGTCATTGGCGCCGTATTTGATAAACTTTGCTGACAAGCCATGGCTTCCCGCGCCAGACAAACCGATGATGGCCAACTCATCTCGCCCACGACTATTGCGAACGGATTTCACCAGCTCAAAACCATCCATCGTCGGCATTGCAAAGTCAGTCAGTAGCAGTTTAATTTCATGGTCAGATAGCAACATCTCCAGTGCCTGTTCACCATCTTCTGCCTCAAGCACCGTAAATAATTGCTTTTCAAGCATTTGCTTCATTACCGCTCGACTAATCACAGAATCATCGGCTATCAACGCCTTGCAACCTTGGTTTCTCAACAATCTAGATGCTAACTTAACCGCATATAGATATGAATCGCGGTTGTCTTTAATCACATAGTCCACCACACCCATTTCAAGCATTTGCTGGCGGCTATATTCATCTATTTTTGAAGTCAGCACCACGGTGGGGATTTTATGACTGAGCGTAAGCTGCACGACCTCTGCGTCCATCGCATCGGGCAGCGTTAAATCAACCAGCGCCAATGTATATTGGTGCTGTGCTAAAAAGGCCTTACTTTCCTTGAGGGACCAAGCAAAATCTATTTCAACATCAAGATGCTGGGCAGCAAGATGTCGCAATACCTGTTGTACGACTTTACTGTCTTCAACAATTAAAATTCTTTGCATGGAATGAAATCTCTTAAGTACAACGAGAAGCGCAGTGAAACAAGAATTTAACGGGGCTAAATACTTTATTACTACATAATTAAGTACCAAATATACGCGAATCTTGAACCAAAAAAAACCAAATCGGCTCAAATTCGTTACTTTTCGATATGTGAGGTTACAACAGTCTATTTTTTCAAACTTGCCGTTTTTTTTGTTCAGTTTGTCTCAATGACTTTGAATTTCGGGTGAAATACTTCTTTAATGCAGACACACTTATTGCATTACCGAGGAAGCAATGAAAAAACTACTGCCCCTATTGATAGTGAGCTGTGCTCTACTCTCGAGGCCAAGCATAGCTGAAGAGCACAACCGCGCCATTGAGATAGATCATAAAATAACAACTGAGCATAGAGCCGAAATAAAAGGCGAACGTATTAACTATACCGCGACAACGGGCACGCAGCCGGTGTGGAACGAAAACGGCGATGCAGTTGCAACGCTGCATTACACGTACTATAAGCGCACAAAAATCAAAGATATGAGCAAGCGACCGCTATTGATATCATTTAACGGTGGTCCTGGCTCTGCTTCCGTGTGGATGCACATTGCCTATACTGGCCCAAGAGTATTAAAAATTGATGACGAAGGGTACCCATTGCAGCCTTACGGCCTGAAAGACAACCCATATTCAGTGCTAGATGTTGCCGATATTGTTTATGTAAACCCAGTCAACACAGGTTATTCTCGCGTACTAAAAAATGCTGAAGGTAAATATCCGACTAAAGCCGAACAAACAAAGATGTTTTTTGGCGTCAATGCTGACGTTAAGTACTTAGCCGAATGGCTCAATACATTTATTCACCGCAATGAGCGTATGCTTTCCCCTAAGTACCTGATTGGTGAGAGCTACGGCACGACTCGAGTGTCAGGCCTTGCGCACGCGATGCAAAACAATCAGTGGCTTTATCTCAATGGCGTGGTGTTGGTATCTCCGACGGAGATCGGCATTAAGCGAGAAGGTCCTGTTAAAGTAGCAAATCGTTTGCCATATTACGCTGCTGCCGCTTGGTACCACAAAGCGTTGTCTTCTGAATTGCAAAATAAAGATTTACTGGAAGTACTGGCTGAGGTTGAACAATATACGATTGAAAAATATCTTCCCGCACTCGCCAAAGGCGCATTTATCAGCACCCAAGAAAAGCAAAGTGTGACACAGGCCGTCGCTAAATATAGTGGTTTAAGCGAACGTTTTGTGGCTCAAAACAACCTAGATATTCCTACTGCGGCATTTTGGAAAGAACTGTTGCGTGACCGTGGCTATACGCTAGGCCGATTAGACTCACGCTATCTTGGTATTGATAAAAGAGACGCTGGTTCTCGCCCTGATTATTGGCCTGAGCTAACCTCTTGGCTGCATTCATTTACCCCTGCGATTAACCATTACTTCGCAACCGAGCTCACCTATAAAACCGATGTAAAATACAATATGTTTGGCTCCGTTCACCCTTGGGATAACAGCGATAATAATGTCGGTGAGCAATTACGATTAGCAATGGCACAAAACCCTTACCTAAACGTGATGATCCAATCTGGCTATTACGATGGCGCAACGAATTACTTTGATGCCAAATACAATATGTGGCAACTCGATCCGAGCGGAAAAATGCGTGATCGCTTAAGCTTTAAAGGTTATCGCTCCGGGCACATGATGTACCTGCGTCATGAAGATTTACAAAAGTCGAACGAAGATCTCCGCAAGTTTATCTTAAAAACAACACCAAAAGTGGATCAGTCAGCGCTTTACTAAATTTCCAACCAACTGTGGCCGCGCAAGCGGTCACTTATCTTAACGTGCACCAGATTGTAAAAATTTTCTTTTATCCGTCTACAGTTACCTATAATCTAGATATACTCAATACAATCTCTCTACAACTTAGGCACGCACCATGAACGAGCAGTTTAAAGTCGTCTTCGTTGGCATGGCCGACGGTAAGGATCAACAAAGCGCCGCTATCGCAATGGCAGAACGGTTGAAAACCTCACCCTCAAAGATTCAGCAATTTTACGCTGGCAAAAACTTGTTTGCTCCTGCAGATAAAACCAAAGCGTTGAAACAGGTAAAATTACTTGCAAGCGCTGGGATCAATGCCAAGCTGCAAGGCCAAACAACCGCCGCACCAACCAATGCAGATCAAGAGCGCGTATTTGAAGCGCTAGATTACATTACGAGCAGTCTAATACGTATCGAAGAGCGATTAGAGGAACTTGAACAGCGCATAGCCCCCACCACTCATACTGAAATTGAAGATACAGCAGACGAAGAGTGGGAGTCTAAAGAACTATTCGATGAGTTGGACTTTGAACCTAGCCCTCCTGCTAAATCGAAGACTTGGCTATATTATCTGCTCGCTGTACTCATTGTATTATTTATTCTGCTTGGCGTAAGTCTGTTTTTCCCTGAGTGGCTCGCGTTAGAATGAATAAAACTAATAGCAACATAAATAAATCTCAAGTTGATCGTACTAATTTGAGAAAAATGATTAGAAACGCAAGAAATTCGCTGTCAGCAGAGCAACAGAGAGCAGCTGCGACAAACCTAAACATTAATTTTTTTCAACATATAGAGCTACCTAAAAATGCCAATGTAGGGGTCTATATACAAAACGATGGCGAACTAGATACATCCCTTTTAATTCAATCTCTTTGGGATAAAAAACACCACGTTTTCTTACCTGTAATCCACCCCTTTAATCATGCTAATCTGCTCTTCCAGAAGTATGAAAAAAACTCACCCATGAAGGCAAATCGCTATGCTATCTTGGAACCTAAGTTAGATTGCTCAGCAGTAGCACCGCTTGCATCATTGGATTTACTTTTGATGCCTCTCGTTGCTTTTGATGAGCAAGGTAATCGCCTCGGTATGGGCGGTGGGTACTACGATAGAACATTAGCGTTACACTACGCTGAGCAACGAGCTAAACCAGCACTTGTTGGTCTTGCTCATGATTGCCAGCAAGTTCCAAGCTTACCAACAGCTGCTTGGGATGTACCGCTCCCAACTATCCTCACTCCAACCAAACTGTACACTTGGCCAAAAAATAATTGAGCAGGCAAATAGTTAAGCGCATTTTGAGGCGCTTTTGACCATGACGCTGACACTTTGATTGAGTTATACTCCATACAACTTCAATGACAACTAAGTGTAGCGTTATGACTCAAGATGAAATGAAAAAAGCCGCAGCATGGGCAGCTTTGAACTATGTAGAAGAAAACACCATTGTTGGGGTTGGTACAGGCTCAACGGTAAACCACTTTATTGATGCGCTTGGCAGTATCAAGGATCAAATCAAAGGGGCAGTATCAAGCTCTGAAGCTTCAACAGAGAAGCTAAAAGCACTTGGTATTGAAGTTTTCGAGTTAAACGATGTGTCAGAGCTTGCGGTATATGTCGATGGCGCAGACGAAATCAATAGCACCAACGAAATGATAAAAGGTGGTGGCGCAGCACTGACGCGCGAGAAAATCGTTGCAGCAGTTGCCAAGAAATTTGTTTGTATCGTTGATAATACAAAGCATGTTGAGACGCTAGGCGCATTTCCACTACCTGTTGAAGTGATCCCAATGGCGCGTAGCTACGTGGCAAGAGAGTTACTAAAACTAGGTGGCGATCCGGTTTACCGCCAAGGCGTTATCACAGATAACGGCAATGTCATTCTTGATGTGCATGGCCTAGAAATTAGCGCAGCAAAAGCGCTTGAAGAAAAAATTAACCAGATTGTTGGCGTTGTGACTAACGGCTTATTTGCCGCACGTGGCGCTGACGTTGTAATAACAGGCACTCCAGAAGGGCCTAAAATCAACTAGTGAGATTACAGATGAGCAAGGTTTCGTTATCAAAGGATAAAATTCGAATTTTGTTGTTAGAAGGCGTACATCAAAGCGCCGTTGAGACACTAAAGCGCAACGGTTATAGCAACATAGACTACGTTAAAACATCCTTACCGGAGCCTGAGCTGATCGAGCGGATCAAAGATGCTCACTTTGTCGGGATCCGCTCACGTACCCACCTTACAGAGGCAGTACTAGAACAGGCTGAAAAGCTGGTCGCTATTGGCTGCTTCTGCATCGGCACCAACCAAGTAGATTTAGATGCTGCTAAAAAACGTGGTATTGCCGTGTTCAACGCCCCATTTTCTAACACCCGCTCTGTAGCCGAGCTCGTATTAGGTGAAATTCTCTTGTTACTGCGCCGTGTTCCTGAACGTAACGCAAAAGCGCATCGCGGAGAGTGGGATAAATCTGCCGACGGCTCGTACGAAGCCCGTGGTAAAACGCTGGGTATTATCGGTTATGGTCACATCGGCACCCAGCTCGGCATTATGGCTGAGAATATCGGTATGAACGTCGAGTTTTATGACATCGAAGATAAGTTAACGCTCGGCAATGCAACGCAGTTACACACGCTTACGCAACTGCTGCAAAGAGCGGACGTAGTCAGTTTACATGTACCAGAGACGCCACAAACCAAAAATCTTATTGGCATGGCTGAAATTGAAGTGATGAAGCAAGGCGCAATCCTAATTAACGCATCACGTGGAACGGTTGTTGATATCGACGCCTTAGCTGAAGCATTAGCGGCTAAGAAACTTTCCGGCGCTGCTATCGATGTATTCCCCGTTGAGCCAAAATCTAATCATGAAGAATTCGTCTCACCACTACGCGAGTTTGATAATGCTCTGCTAACCCCACACGTTGGTGGTTCTACCCAAGAAGCACAAGAAAACATCGGTGTGGAAGTCGCGGGTAAGTTGGCGAAGTATTCAGATAACGGTTCAACAGTCACGGCTGTTAACTTCCCTGAGGTTTCTCTACCTGAATTATCAAACCGAAGTCGTTTATTGCACGTACACGTAAACCGCCCAGGCGTACTAACGCAAATCAACCAAGCGTTCGCTCAGCACGGTATCAATATAGCGGCGCAATACCTACAAACGGATGAATCTATTGGTTACGTGGTTATCGACGTCGATAGTGACCACTCTGAAGTGGCGTTGAAAGAGTTAAGTGCGGTTGAAGGCACTATCAGAGCACGTATTCTTCACTAAGAAGAATCAAGCATAAAAAAAACCAGTCACTGTGAAGCGACTGGTTTTTTTGTATCAATTTGGCTTACGCCATGAAATCAACACCTTCTTTGATGTCTTTTTCAAGTGTCGCTAGCATGTCGTCTTTTGCTTTTTGCTCAAACGCGCTTAGCTCACCGTAAGGAAGTAACTTCTCTACACCGTTTTTACCAAGGATGACTGGCTGTGCAAAGAATGTTGCGTCGCCTGTGTTACCTTCAACGTATGCGTACTCAAGTACTTCTTCACCTTGTAAGCCTTTCACTAGTGAGAAGCAGAAACGTGCTGCTGCTGCACCCATTGAAAGTGTAGCTGAACCGCCACCCGCTTTAGCTTCAACCACTTCAGTACCCGCGTTTTGGATACGAGTTGTTAGTGAAGCAACTTCTTCGTCAGTGAACTCAACACCTTCAACTTGAGAAAGTAGAGGTAGAATTGTAGTACCTGAGTGACCACCAATTACTGGGATCTTAACTTCAGCAACGTCTAGACCTTTAAGCTCTGCGATAAAAGTTTCAGCGCGGATAACGTCAAGCGTTGTTACACCGAATACGCGAGCTGGATCATAAGTACCTGCTTTTTTGAACACTTCAGCAACGATTGGTACCGTGCCATTTACTGGGTTTGTGATGATACCAACAAGTGCTTTAGGGCAGTTTCTAACGATACCTTCAGCAAGTGTCTTGATGATACCTGCGTTAACGTTGAATAGGTCAGCACGGTCCATACCAGGCTTACGAGGCATACCAGCTGGGATAAGCACTACGTCAGCACCAGCAAGAGCTGGGTCTAGGTCGTCTTTACCATAACCCGCTACTTTTACCGCAGTTGGGATGTGAGATAAGTCAACTGCAACACCAGGTACAACAGGTGCAACGTCATAAAGCGCTAACTCAGAGCCAGCTGGAAGACCATTTTTAAGCAATAAAGATAGAGCTTGACCGATACCGCCAGCGGCACCTAATACAGCAACTTTCATTTGAATTCTCCATAATTTGAAGGTGGAATTGAGTGTGCAGTAAAGATAATGAAAAGCGCTGTTAAACACAAATTAATCACGGTTATTTTCGAGATTTTTTGACTAATGTCTTAAATAAAAGTGTAAAGATCGCGACACTTTGTCTATTTATGCTTTACGACTGTCATTTTGGTCGCGCAAATTTGGGAATCTTAGTGGTTTTGTGTAGAATTTAAAGATTAGCCGTAAAAGAAGACAGACTATGCAGCCGCAAGAAAAACAAGAAGCACTTATCAAAGCATTTAAAGCCATTTTAAAAGAAGAAAACTTTGGCTCTCAAGGCGAAATTGTTGATGCTCTAAAACAACAAGGGTTTGACAATGTCAGTCAGAGTAAAGTGTCGCGCATGCTGAGCAAGTTTGGTGCTGTACGTACACGCAATGCTAAGCAAGAAATGGTTTACTGTTTACCCGCAGAAATGAGCGTACCGACAGCAAAAAGTCCTTTGCGTCAGTTAGTCGTTGATATTATGCACAACGAAATGATGATTATAATTCGAACCAGCCCGGGGGCTGCACAATTAATTGCAAGATTACTTGACTCTTTAGGTACCGCAGATGGCGTATTAGGTACCATTGCTGGCGACGACACGATTTTCATTGCGCCTGCAAAAGTCTCTGAAATCGACATTACTTTAGACAAAGTAAAAACCCTGTTCGATAACGTTTAGTCTGTTATTTTTATTAGTGCTGACTCACAAGTTAGCACTTACTCTGGTACTTTCCTCTGAGCAATTACGCTTTCTCACTATTACAATAAACAGAATAAACTGCTTATCTTTACAGCAAAAAATGTTTGACATAATATGTCCGTGTGTGGCAACTTTAGAAACGCAAGGTGGGATTTTCTCATTACGCGTGGATAGTTTTTTAAGCTGATTGATTAGCTTCTATAGCTTATTTTCGGCGGCATTTAAGCTCATTGGATCTGCTCGCTATTCTCTTTACTCAATCATCTCACTATCCTATGATACGGAACGGGGATTCAATCGCTCTGACAAATTAGAGACACCTAATAACATTGATAGGCCCCCTACCGCAAAAAATGGAAATACAAGGAACTAAGGAACAGCAATGGAATTTTTAAATACTGCATTTACGTTTCCCACTGTTATTTTTTCAACACTACTACTGATTGTGCTGTTGTTCTGGTTAATTGCTTTACTTGGTTTTGCTGATATCGATATCTTAGAAGGCGATGTTGATATTGAAGCCGAAGGCGCAAGCTCTGGTTCTTTTTGGGAGGTCGCTTTTGGTGGTGTCCCAGTGAGTATTTCATTGAGTTTAATCATCGCGCTAGGCTGGATTACCAGTATTTATGTGCAACAGTTTTTTGCTTACCTGCTGGGTAATGGCATTTTTTACTACCTGATGGGCACGGTATTTATGCTTGCTAGCCTCATTGTTGCATTACCACTAACCGCCGTCATTGTAAGGCCACTACGACGCTTTTTCGAAAGCCAAGAAACCACATCAAAGCAAGCGCTGGTTGGGCTCGAATGCGTTATTGCAACATCAAGAGTTAACAACACGTTTGGTCAAGCCAGAGTATATATTCAAGGAACAGAGCAACTTATCGAAGTGCGCTCGGACGAAGAAAACACTTTCACACTAGGAGACAATGCCTTACTTATCGAACATGACCCCCTTACACATAGCTACACGATTGTGGCTAAACCTTGGTAATAGTACGGAAAATAACGGAATTTAGGAACGAGTTGGCATAGCTAGTACCAACTCAAACAACATAGCGCAACGCAGGAAAAAACATGGAATTTCTAAACAACCTCGGACCGGTGCTCGCAATCGTGGGCATATCCATCGTCATTATTTTTGCCATTCTACTTCTGATTGGAAAGTTCTACCGCAAGGTCGAACAGGGTCAGGCATTGATCATCAACAAGATGAAAAATGAGCCTGATGTCACAACAACGGGCGGCATTGTGCTACCCGTGATCCATAAAATGGAAGTCATGGATATTTCAACTAACCGCATGGTATTGGAGCGTCGTGAAAATAGCGGCCTGATCTGTAAAGACAATATCCGTGCTGACATCGCCATCACTTTTTACATTCGCGTAAACGAAAACAAAGAAGATATCCTACGCGTTGCGAAACAAGTTGGCTGTGCACGTGCCTCGGCACCAGAAACCTTACAAGCATTATTTGAGGCAAAATTCTCCGAAGCCTTGAAAACCGTTGGTAAGCGCATGAATTTTGAGGAGCTATTTACACATCGTAACGAGTTCCGAGATTCTATTAAAGAAGTGATTGGACAAGATTTATCTGGCTATACGTTAGAGGATGTCGCAATTGACTATCTTGAACAAACCTCAATCGACAAGTTAGATCCAAATAACATTCTTGATGCTGAAGGTATTCGCCGTATTACCGAAAAAACCTCACGCCAAAACGTGGAAACTAACCAGCTTAAATGCGATGAAAAAGCGCAAATCGACAACCAAAACCAAGCAGCATTTGAAAAAGCCGCAGAAGTCGAGAGACAAAAAGAAGACGCTAGCGCAAGACAGCGCCGTGAAATCGAATCAGTGCGCGCTCGCGAAGCCGCAGAAGCTGAACGTGTTAAGCATGAAGAGCGCTTAAAAGCCGAAGAAGCACGCCTCAAAGCGGACGAAGCAATTGCAATTGCAGAACACAATAAACAGCGTGAAATCGATGTTGCAGAGCAAAATCGCCTTCGCTTACTCGGCATCGAAGAAGAAAAAGTCACACGCTCTCGCCAGATAGAAATTATTGAGCGCGAACGCGAAACCGAAATTTTACGTATCCAAAAAGCCAAAGCACTGGAAGTCGAGCAAAAAGAAATCGCCGATGTCCAACGCGAACGTGTTGCCGTAGAGAAAACCGTTGCTGAAGAACAGGAGCGTATCAAAGACGTACAATGTATTGCAGAAGCTGAACGAGAAAAGCAAGCGAAAATTATTCTTGCTCAAGCAGAAGCCGAAGAGGCGTTGGTTAAAGATATTGAAGCAGCTAAAGCCAAAGAACAAGCTGCTGAATTTAAAGCCCGAGAAATGGAAAAAATGGCTGCGGCGGAGCTGCGTATTGCGAACCAGACCGCTGAGTCGAAGAAAATTCTTGCAGAGGCTGCTCAGGTTGAGGCTGCCGCACCAGGTCTTGCTGAGGCTGATATCATCAAGGCTAAAGCCACTGCAAGTGCGATACAAGGCGAAACAGATGCCAAAGTGCTACAGCAAAAACTAGAAGCCGAAGCGCAAGGTAAACGTGATATTGGCCGTGCCGAGGCCGAAGTACAAGCAGCAATGGCTGAAGCAACTAAGAAGCAAAGTGAAGCCGAAGCACAAGGCAAACGTGAAATTGGTTTGGCAGAAGCTGAAGTACAAGCAGCAATGGCTGAGGCAATTGAAAAACAAGGTGAAGCAGAAGCTATCAACCTTGAGCGTAAGATGTCGGCAGAAGCTAAAGGCCTTACGGAGAAGCTGGAAGCACTTAATAAGATGGATAAAGACGCCCGTGAATACGAAGGCTTTACACTACAGCTAAACCAACAGAAAGAACTGACGCTTGCGAATATCGAAGCGAACAAGCAGGTTTCTGCAAGTCAGGCTGAAGTATTAGGTAAAGCGCTGAGCGGTGCAGATATCAACTTTATGGGCGGCGACGGCCAGTTCTTTAACCAGTTTATGAATGCCATCACAGTAGGCAAGTCAATTGACGGCTTAGTCGGCGAAAGTAAGACGGTACAAACCGTATTCAAAGATCACCTAAACGGTGAGCGTAATTTGATGGACGATCTAAAAGGGGTATTAGCTGGTGCTAATGCGTCGTCAGAAACGCTAAAAAACATCAACATGAGTAAGTTCTTCCAACAACTAAGTAATAGCTCAGATGCGGACAAACAGCAGCTACTCAAGTTACTTGGCGGCTCGTTAAATGGCAGTAAACAAAGCGAACCACTAGAGTAATTAACCTTGAGGAGTCAATCTTCTTGGCTCCTCTCCCCCATTTGCGACAGCGCACAATAGGAAAGTAAAGAATGACGGAAGCAACGCAACAAGCGCCAGAGCGAACGCTCGAACAAGACTCTTATCAACTGATTAAGCGCCGACTTGGTAACTTTGGTAATGATCTAAAAAGCCAAATAGATAAACTCAACCAACAGCGTGTTGACACTTTTGGAAGCACCGAGCTTAAAGTGAAAGGTCGAGCAAGAGTGCGTACTGAGCATAACTGTGTACCGCGCGATATCGTGCTGATCGGCGACAAGCTTATCTTTGCTTACAATGTGTTTATGGGGCTTAAACAAAATACCCAAGTCAGCGATGTATTCACCGTACAAAAGCTGCACTTGCAAGAAGACCACTACGAAATAGAACCTTATCCGCAAGAAACCAAATTCCTCACTGACCAACGTTTCTTACGGGACTTTGATGAACTATACACATATTACAAAGACACCCGGCTACAACATCTATTTGTTAAATCAAACAAGCTCTTTGCGCTATTTCAAATTGGCGAAAAGCTCTCCGATGTTCGTGTGTTCCGCTGGCAAATCGCCAAAGACGAAACCTTAGATTATATTGATAATCGAGGAGAGCGTGACATAGGTGAAGTGGAAAACTTTGACTTTGAATGGCAAAAAACCGACCGCGCCGATCACGTCGAAGGCCGTCACCCACATATTAATGTAAACGACAAAGTGTTTATTGAAGTATCGGGTGGCAAACTCACCGTAAAAATAGAAAACAATACCCAAAGCGGTGAAGGTATTTATCAAGAAGCCGTCGATGACGCCAGCCAATCACTTGCAGATTGTGATTTACGTTTTGCCGAAGTTGGCGAAATGGTGCTGTTAAAGTTACTTCCCTACCGAGAAAAACAGTGGCGTTATTTTATTTATAATTGCCGCACCCAGCAGGTATTGCGCCAAGATGCGCTGGGTGGTGCCTGTGTTCAATTACCTGAGAACCAAGGGATTATTTTTCCTGGTGGCTATTATTTACAATCGGGGCAAACACGCTATTTTGACGACCAACTGGACGATTTAGTTTTCCATCGCCAGATCAAATCACCCAACGGTGAAGATGTACTGTATATCTTCTACGAACCAAACGAGGGTCGTTACGCACTTTTCTCTTACAATATTATTGAGAAAAACCTGCAAAATCCTATCTATTGTCATGGCTATGGTATCTATGATGATGGCTTAGCGCTAACCTTTAAAGCAGAGCCTGAGCCTGAGCGCGTGCACCCTATTCAAATCTGGCAAAGCCCATTTTGTGGCAGCGAGTTTGCCGCACAAGCCCCTCGAGCAACCGGCTTATTTGGCCGGATAGGCAATCCGGATTTAGTACGTGCAATTTCTGATTTATACAGTGTGTTCAAAGCCATTAACGAACAAAGCCCCACGGTCTTTCATTATGAAGATTTAATTGCACTCACCCGCAGTATCTTAGACCGCTATCATTGGCTTGCCGAGGCGGACTTTGCGGATGTCACAGCAAAACTACATGAAATTTTTGAAACCTCGGAGCAGGTACTAGACGAATTTGAAAAGGTAAGCCAAATTGAGGCCGACGCTAGGCGCGCAGAAGCCGAAATCGAACAAGCCATGCAAGATGTGCTTCGCGAGGTAAGACCTGATAGCTTTAAAACAGCCGAGCAATTTGTCCAGAGCTTAGAGTCTCTCAAACGCTTAAAAGGCAAAGTGATAAGCCTTGAAGAAGTGAAGTACATCAATCTTGACGCGCTATCTGCCATGCAGCAGCAGATTGATGAGCAAACCTTGGGTTTAAGCCATAAAACCGCGGAGTTTTTGCAGCAAGATAGTGCTCTGGCGCCCTACTACGAGCAGCTAGATTCCTTAGAGCAAGCCAGAGCGCAAACAGAGAGTGTTACCGAGCTTAACGGCTTTTTGGCGACCTTGGAAACCTTAAGCGCCGAACTTGATTTGCTCAACCATACCATGCTGGATCTCGATATTGACGATAGCCGTGTGCGCACTAAAATTTTGGAAGATGTCAGCGCCATTTATGGTCAAGTAAACCGCGCCAAAGCAGCATTAGAAATTCAGAAAAAGAGCGTGGGCAGTGTTGAAGCAAAAGCCGAATTCGCGGCTCGTTTTAAGCTTTTCAGCCAAAGTATTACCAGCGGTCTAAGCGCGGCCAAAACCCCAGAGCAATGTGACGACCAACTATCTCGCTTACTTATTCAATTAGAAGAGCTCGAGTCTCAATTTAGTCAGTATGATGAGTTTTTAACGGAGATCTTGGCTAAACGTGATGACGTTTATGAGAGCTTTGAGGCGCACAAACAACAGCTCATTGACGAAAGACAGCGCCGCGCCCTGAGCCTAGCAAACGCTGCCGAGCGGATTTTACAGGGGGTGACGCGACGCTCACAAAGTTTCAAAACCTTAGACGACATCAATAGCTATTTTGCCTCCGATCCTATGATTGGCAAGCTTCGCGATTTAACGCAAGAGCTAAAAAGTCTGAGCGATGAAGTGAAAGCGGATGATATTCAAGCCAAACTCAAGGCCTGCAAAGATCAAGCGATCCGCGCTTTGCGAGACAAGCAAGATATTTACATTGATGGTGGCAATACCGTTAAAATCGGCAAACATGCGTTTAGTTTCAATAAACAAATTCTTGATTTGACTTTACTGCCTCGTGGTGAAGAGCTGATGTTACACCTCACTGGCACTGAATATTTTGATCCTATTCCTGACGCCAAGGTCAATCAACAGCTCAATGACGCAAGCAAGTATTGGCAGCAAAACCTGATCTCAGAAAATCGTCACTTGTATCGAGGCGAATACTTAGCAGCTCAAGTATTAGCGGCTGCGGAGCAAGATGGCAACGACTTTAGTCAAGCAGATCTAGAACTTGCCGTTGATGAAGGAAGTTTACTGCCTATCGTACAAAAATTTGCAGAACCCCGATATCAAGAAGGTTATGAAAAAGGCATTCATGATCAAGATGCCAGCCTGATCTTAGCAAATTTACTGAAACAAAAACGACAGCTTGAGTTACTCGTCTACCCTGCCAGCTGTCGAATTGCGGCACAGCTATTTTATACTCAGCAAAGTAAGGCTGAGCTAGCTGAATTGGCGTTTCAGGCTACACAAGCAGAGCTGATGGCAACGAAGTTAGATGACCATAGTTTTAGCCAACAGCTAAGCAAAGAATTGAGTGAAAAGATCACCACATTTTGCCAACAAAATTTATCGAGCTATTTGACCGAGCTACACCGTTTTTCAGGCGAGTTAAGCGCAACTTACTTAATTAAAGCCCTTGCCAAGCAAGTCAAGCCGAGACAATTTGACTTAGCTTCACCTGCAAAACACATCAGCGAGCAGTTTATCTCGATGGCAAAGGCCAAAGGCGTTTGGCAACAGCTTGAAGACTCATTAACACATTTGACTAAACTTGCGGACAAATGCCGCCTGTTAAGCAGCTGGCTGCGCGCCTATGGCAGTAAGCAAAATGAAAGTACTGAGACCTTGCTTGAGGCCGCTAACTGCATTTTGCTTTCTACCCAGTTAGATATCACATACCAAGTCAAAGAAGCCGAAATAAAAACCGAAATTTCAGGTTTGATGGGCCAACACCCACGTATCGAGAACCAAGTACTACACCTAGATTATGCAGACTTTTTTGCCCGTAGTAACGAGTATCTCACGGTTCATGTTCCGGCCTACAAACAGTACCAACAGTTAAAAGCACAAGTGCTTGAGGCACAAAAGCAGCGCTTGCAATTGGATGAGTTTAAACCCAGACCGCTAAGCTCATTTGTACGTAACCAGCTGATTGACAAAGTCTACTTCCCTATTATTGGCGATAACTTAGCAAAGCAAATTGGGGCTGCGGGAAACAATAAGCGCACCGACTTGATGGGCATGTTGCTGCTTATCTCCCCACCGGGCTATGGTAAAACCACGTTAATAGAGTATGTGGCTAACCGCTTAGGACTCACCTTTGTTAAGGTCAACTGTCCATCTATCGGTCACGACCAAGTCTCTTTAGATCCTGCTCAAGCCATCAACGCA
The DNA here is from genome assembly GCF_005886105.2 of Pseudoalteromonas galatheae. Taxonomy (NCBI): domain Bacteria; kingdom Pseudomonadati; phylum Pseudomonadota; class Gammaproteobacteria; order Alteromonadales; family Pseudoalteromonadaceae; genus Pseudoalteromonas; species Pseudoalteromonas galatheae. The sequence goes on along the minus strand of NZ_PNCO02000001.1, from coordinate 645,309 downwards.
ACCGCCGCAAAAGAAATTGAGAAGATTAACCAAAGCTTTGAGATGGGCAATAATGTGATGCTGTACCTTGACGATATTCAGCATACTAATCCCGAGTTTTTACAAAAGTTCATCTCTTTATGTGACGGTTCAAGACGCATAGACGGGGTGTGGAATGGCCGCAGTAAAACCTATGATCTCAGAGGCAAAAAGTTTGCCGTTGTGATGGCAGGAAACCCCTACACCGAATCCGGTGAATCTTTTAAGATCCCTGATATGCTTGCCAACCGAGCCGATATTTATAATCTCGGTGACACCCTCAGTGGCTGCGAACAAGAATTTGCCATGAGCTTTATTGAAAATACGCTCACTTCCAATGCAGTGCTTGCACCACTTGCTAATCGTGGTATGGAAGACTTATACAAGTTAGTGCGCATTGCCGACGGAGAAGACATCTCCATCAATGAATTGGAGTTTAATTACTCTCAAGCGCAAGTGAATGAAATTGTCAGCGTACTGAAAAAACTGCTCATCATTCGCAACACCGTGCTCAAAGTAAATGCCCAATATATTGCCTCAGCAGCGCAAGATGATAGCTATCGAACCGAGCCGCCGTTTAAGCTACAAGGCAGTTACCGTAACATGAATAAGATGGCTGAAAAGGTGGTTGCTGCCATGAATGACAGTGAACTTGAAAACCTAATTCAAGATCACTATCGCGGTGAAGCACAAACACTTAGCAAAGGCAGCGAAGAAAACTTACTGAAACTGGCTGAATTACGCGGTACCTTAACAGCTGAAGAAACAACGCGCTGGCATGAAATCAAGGCCGAATATGCCCGCCTGCACCGCAATAGCGATGAGGGTAGTCCTGCACAGCTAGCCGTTGAACAGCTGAGCTTTGTTAATAAATCCCTTTCGCAAATCGCCGCTAAACTCGATAAAGAGCAGCTTAGCTTTGATTACAGCGCGCTGTTGCAACAATTGGCTCAGGTGTTTAATGAACAAGAGTTTGCCACGCAGTTAACTGAACTACGTGAGGCTTTAACGCAGCAACCTTACGCTACACCACTAAAGCAATTGATCGGTTCACAGCAACAAGTCGCAGAGGAAATTGCTGGGCTGCAAAACACCATCAAACACACCGCGAACAACGAGCAGCTACTCGCTAACCTTGGCAAACTCAATGACTTGCTCAGCAACCAAGCGCAAATACAACAAGCATTGGGTCAACAAGGTCAGCAGCAAAATACGCTATTTGAGAACCTGTCTGAGCGCTTAGAAGCGGTGGCACAACCACATATTCAAGTCGACAATCACGTTGATGATAGCAGTGCAAAAGCGCTTGAAGCCGTCACCACTTTGCTGACAAATACCTTAGCAAACTCAAGCGCTGAACAAGTCCAGCAGCAACAGCTAAAAGACATTTTACAAAAGCTTGAGGAAATTCAATCAAGACCTGTAGTTAGTAACGCTTCACCGGCGAAAAATCCGTACATGTTGTAAGAAATTGTCGCACATAAAAAGCCCAAGGAAGGGCTTTGCACACCAATATATGGCAATGGATGCTAGAAGTAATTTCAGCGCAATTAGCGCTAAAACTAGTTACCAAATTGATATGAATTATCCAAGGCTCAGATTATTTGGACTCTGCGACTTTTTCCATTGAGTACTCACTCCATGACCAAGGGCTGAGCTCAAATATTTTATCGGACTGAGCTTCACCATTAGCGCAAACATCCTCATGTCCGATGATCCGAACAGGCAAACGCTCCGAATATGATTTTTTTAGAATATCAAATTGATATTGAGCTACAGGTGAAGAAAGGTCTAATTGCCATGTAAGTTCATCACCATTGCCGATACAAGCTTCAAAATTAGAGAGCTCTCTCATTACTTCAACTCTAAAGTAAACTGCGTGGTCGTCACTAGCGCCCGATCTTGTGATCAGTTGCTCGACAGTTCCATATACGTCATTTGCAGCACTAACCGACCATGAAAAAAGACACAGTGTAGTCAGGCAGAAGGTTTTTATTCTCATTATATTATCCATTATTAAAGTGATACAAACTTGCTTTTACCAATTCGCTTAAATAAGTGAACTATTTTGAGGGGAGTAAATTATGTTGATAATAGCACTGCCCCGCAATTATAATTCCCAAAAAGAATAAGCAGGGAATTATTAATTACAGAAAATTACCATGCTGGATAGTTTGTAACAAGTAAATTTACAACTATTTGGGTTGAGTAAAGGACAGAGATGGCCATCGCCTCAATGGTTGCTATATATCATTTTCTGTCTAATTCCAGATAAGAAGGCCGTTCAGTCAAAATAATATTCAGATCAACTTGCGCCTTATTCCGGCATTTTTGCCATCACTGACAAGAACTCCAAAGATGGCGCAAAAAACGCGGAACCCATATCAGCACTGGAATAATCCAATATGGGGTCGTATTCATCCCCTTCACCCAATCGGCTTCTTAGTACCTGCTCAAAAGCATCGCCTTTGGCGCTGCAACTTAGCAACAAGCTTCCTTGTTCAAATACATCACCAAACGGCATGCTTTGGTTAAGCAGTAGCGCATTACCGTTTACGTCTTTCAATTCGGTTAATGCTGCATGATTACAGGGGTCGCAACCTTCAATTAGGTCATTGTCTAAACGTGTACGCCCCATCAACTGTTCTTGCTCAGCGAGCGGCAACGCCTGCCAGCGCAGTAAATCAAACTTCACCCGCTGTACGTGAATATAACTACCGAGATGGTCGGCTGCATTCGGGTTGTGCACAAGTGCAACTTCCCGTTTGTTGCGCCCTCTAGGGGTGTCTGCACCATAAATAAAGCCATTAAAATCACGACCATCTAAGAAACGGAAAGCGCGCACATGTGCCACCATTTCGACTAGGCCATTTAGCATGTGTAGCACACTTTGAGCAAAGATATGATTAACGTCTTCCCGGTCGGAGCGGATCACATAAAGCAAGTCAAAAGGCTGGGTATGCACGGTGTGCTCAGCCTCAACAATATGAGGAAAACTTTTCAGCTCTTTAGGAATAAACTCAGGGTAAATGTGCGGCCAATATTGCGCACCAACTGCGACAAAGCTCGATAACATAGACTCGGAGAATCTATCTTCCAACTCCTCTTGCAAGCGTCCACAATTGGCGAGCGCCGCTCTTAGCGCCTCGTCTTGTCCTTCAAGCACATTGAAGAACAAGTGTAAGCCGTGCAAATTGGCTTCAGCACACACACCTGATTGGGCAAGCGCCATGCTCTACTCCCTGCGTTTATTCATTTGCTATTAAGAAAAGAAATTTACAGCATGTGCCTTAATTTTTAAAGAGATTGGTTGATTTAAGTCGAGCGGTTCATGCGCTGGATGCGGTATTTCGAGCTCTTGACCCTCTAATGCAACACGGTAAATGTACTCTGTTCCCATAAAGCGCTGATTGAGTATTTTAACGCTGCCAAGCTCGGCGTTTTCTAACGTGATGTGCTGTGGCCTCACATACATTTCGCCCTTCGCGTCGAGATCACCGAGCTCAACGAGAGATTTTACGGCACCAAATTGGGTTTCTACTGAAGCGCCATTCACTCGCTGTGCAGGAATATAAATACCCTGACCCAAAAACTCGGCAACCATTTTGCTCTTTGGTCGTTGGAATAATGTTCTCGGCTCGCCCACTTGTGCGATCTTCCCTTTATCCATAATTGCCAGCCGATCGGCAAAAGCAAAAGCTTCTTCTTTCGAGTGACTAACAAAAATCGCGGAAACTTGCTGATCTTTGATTATACGGCGAATATCGTTAATTAACTGAAACCGCACTTGAGCATCTATATTTGAAAACGGCTCATCAAGCAGCAACAGATTTGGCTTGTACGCAAGTGCGCGCGCAATCGCGACACGTTGTTGCTGGCCACCTGAAAGCTCGTGTGGAAATCGGTCGCTGTAGTCTTGCAGCTGCACCAAATGGAGCATTTCAGCCACTCGGTCTTGACGTTCACGCTTGCTTTTTGAGGTTAAGCCAAACGCGACATTTTGCGCCACAGTGAGGTGTGGGAATAGCGCATAGTCTTGAAACATCATGCCAATATTGCGTTTTTGTGGAGGTACGAAAGTGCCGTTACCATTCATGGCTTTGCCTAAAATACTCACCGAGCCTTGAAATGGTTCGATCAAGCCTGCTATCGCCTTCAGCGTGGTCGTTTTACCGCAGCCACTGGCACCAAGCAAACAAACTATCTCGTTTTGTTCTACGGTCAGATTTAGGCTATCCACAACGGCTTCACCATCATAGCGATAAGAGAGATTTTCAAGCACTAAACTATGCATTAATTTCGCTGCTCCATAGAACGGTTTACAACATAAAGCGGAATTAAACCAACCAACACAATAAATAACGCAGAGACAGAAGCCAACTCCAGCTGCTCATCACTCACATATTGGAAAACGTGTGTTGCCAGTGTTTCATAATTAAAGGGTCGTAATAACAATGCCGCTGGAAGTTCTTTCATACACTCAATAAAAACCAACAATGCTGCGGTTAAAATGCCCCGACGCAGCAATGGCAAATGTATTGATAACATGGTTTTGAAACGATTGCGACCCAACGAAAAGCTTGCCATATCTAGACTTGGGCTGATCCGCTGATAACTCGATTCGACCGCACCTTGCGCAATCGCATAAAATCGTACAACGTAAGCGAAAACCAGCGCAAAAATCGTCCCACTGAACAGCAAACCTGGCTCAAATGAAGTACCTTCAAGCCAAGTATTTAGCTTATCGTCTAATAAAGTGAGTGGAATAAGTACCGCAATTGCCAGCACAGTGCCCGGTAGCGCATATCCGGTACTTGCAAGCTTGCCCGGTAGCGTGACCCGTTTACCACTGCTAACTCGCTGGTTAAACACCACCAGCATGCTCATGATAATTAATACCACACTCACCCAAAACGCTATTTTTAAACTTTGCCACGCATACAAGAAAAAGTCGTCATTCCAAGCTTGTTCAAAATAGTCGATGGCGTAATCTGCAAGCACCCATGTAGGCACGATAAAAGCCGCAATAAGAATAAGCCAACAAAAAGCGCTCGCGAGCCAAGCCTGCACCCCTTTAAGATGATAAAGCGTGGTACTGTTAACACTTGATTGGCGCTCGTGCACTACCTGAGTTGGGCGGCTCACTCGCTCCAGTGTTAGGGCTAAAAATAAAAACAGTAGCATAATGCCTGAAATTTTAGCCGCAGCAGTCAGTGAATAATAACCCAACCAAGTATCGTAAACGGCGGTGGTTAGTGTGCTCACAGCAAAGTAATGTACGGTTGCAAAATCTGCCATGCTTTCCATGGCGATCAGCGCGAGCCCTGCCACAATCGCGCCTCGCGACAAAGGTAAACTTACCTTAAAAAAGCTCTGTGAAGGCGACTTACCCATCAATTGGCTAGCTTGAACCAGCTTAAACGACTGCTCCCTTAGCGCCGTTCTAAAAATCAAAAACAAATAAGGATAAAGCACCAGTGCAATCATCACGATAGCACCTGACAAAGTGCGAATATCAAAGAACCAATAATCGTCTGGAGATTGCCAACCAAACCACTCTCGCAGCGCAATTTGCACAGGCCCTGCGTAATCAAGCAAATCGGTATACACGTAAGCAATCAAATAGGTTGGCATCGCAAGAGGTAGCATCAACGACCACTCGAAAAAGCGCCGTCCAGGAAATTCACAATACGCGGTTAGCCAGCCAAGTGGCAGCGCAATCAAAGCGCAGAGGATGCATACACCCACAATCAGCAAAATCGTATTGCGGACATAATCCCACAAAACGGTATCCCAAAGATGAGCGAAGACTTCGGAGTCAGGTTGTAGCGACTCAAAGATTAAAAATATCAGCGGGACTGATAGGCTAAGCCCTATCAGCCACGCAAAACTCTGCCATTTAGACAGTGAAAATGATAATTGCATTAAAGGTCAAATTTTACCTCATCGATTAGCTTAAGCGCTAACGGACGGTATTTACTGATCTCTGACAATGGTAGGCTGTCTTCCTTAAACTCACCCCAAGATGCCACAAGTTTCGATAACTCGACGCCAGGTTTAACCGGGTATTCCATATTCATCGACGCATACATATTTTGCGCCTTATTGTCGGTCATAAACTCTATGAGTTTCAAGGCATTTTCTGTATTTTTAGCGTGCTTGGTCAAGACAACACCAGAAACGTTGATATGTGAGCCACGATCTTGTTGATTTGGGAAGTTGATATATACCGCTTCAGCCCAGGCTTTTTGCTTCTCATCTTCCACCATCTTACCAAAGTAATAGCTGTTTCCGATGGCCAAATCACACAGCCCTTCTTTTACTGCTTTGACTTGTGCACGGTCGTTACCTTGAGGCTTACGAGCTAAGTTTTTCTTCACGCCTTCAAGCCATTCTTTGGTTTTTGCTTCACCATGATGAGCAATCATAGACGCCACTAAACCAAGGTTGTAGGGATGCTTACCTGAGCGCGTACAAATTTTACCGCGGTATTGTTCATCCGCTAGCGCTTCATACGTAAGCCTATCTAACTTGCCTATGCGGTCTTTTGCAGAATATACGTTGCGCACACGCTTAGTAAGCGCAACCCACTGACCTTCAGGATCTCTGAAGTTAGCTGGGATATTCTTAGTGACCGTTTCACTGTCAATTGCTTGTGTTAAGTTTTCGTCCTCAAGCTGAATTAGCGCACTGAAGTTTGAAGTGAGTACAAGATCGGCACGACTATGTTTGCCTTCACGCTTTACACGCTCAATTAAGCCTTTTTTTGCAAAAACCACATTGGTCTTGATACCAGTTTGCTTGGTGAAGTCATCCAAAATAGGCTGGATCAGAAAAGGTTGTCTAAACGAGTAGATATTAACTTCCTCTGCAGCCATTGCTGGTAGGCAAGTAAGCGTTGCCAGTAAAGTAACAAGTGCTTTTTTCATAAAGACTCCATTAGGTAAACAATAATTATTATCAACTAATTCTACCTGTAATTGTGCCGTTTTACACCCTGAATATTTGAAACTACGCTCAAGATAAAATTAGCGTTGTAGAAAACGGGAGAATTACCTGTGAGATATATCTCACTTAACTACCAGAAATTGAGTAAAGACATGCTGAAATAACACTCGAAATTAAAGTAACCAATTAAAAAATAAAGAGTTATTTATTATTACTAGAAAAAGACTCAAAAAAGATTGGATTTCACTGCTCCCGATTTTTTTTAGTCTGCATATACTTTACAACATCTCAGGAAGAGAGATAAAGGATACACAGGATACGCTCAGGGCAGGACTTGCTAATGGATAAGCACCCACTTAAAGGAATATAGGGAAAAGCGAGCGAGATTGTATGTCACATGGTGTGATTACATTAAAGGACAGGGATTAAAGGTTCATGATGAATCTAGGGATTGCTTCAGGGGAGAGGCTAAACGTTGAAGGATAACGTTACTGCATTGGATATGCAGGTGGTTAAGGATGAGGAAGGAAGGTACATCGGATGTACTGGTAAAATGTGGCTTAGGAGATGCCAATTGTTGCAATTAACAGTGCAACACCTAGCTTGAAGCAACACGTTCAGGCTACCAAGTGCCAAGGTAAAATGAGGTGATGATTGGCACTGCTATTTTGGAAAGTAGCAAACAAGGAGAATTAGAACAAGGGCTTGTTCTTAGCAAGTGGATGGCAATGGATAAGACAGCGGACGTGTAAAAGGAAGATGGACACAGGGCAAGATGCCTTTATTCGCAAAACGAGAACACCAAGCGATGCCATGGAAGAGGAAAGATTCAGGACGTTGAACTACTCAACTTTGCAGGATGCATTTAGAAGATTCCGTAAGCGCGGCTCAGCAATGGGTCGCGCGCTTCTTATTTTATTCCTATCTATCGTGTGATATTGTGTTTGTGTTGTTAAGGTGAGCGTGCTGTCGAGATAAGCCTCGACCTACCATCATTTTGCTCACCGTGCTGCGCAAATAATGCAGCTTTTTATCGAAATAAATTTCGACCTACCGCCATCTTGCTCGCCGTATTTCGTAAATAATACTGCTTTTTGTCGAGATAAGTCTCGATCTACCATCATTTTGCTCACCGTGCTGCGCAAATAATGCAGCTTTTTATCGAAATAAATTTCGACCTACCGTCATCTTTCTCGCTGTACCGCGTAAACAATACTGTTTTTTTATCGAGATAAACCTCGACCTACGGTTTAGGGCCCGGCCTACAGTTTGCTGCGCTTACCTTTTAAGTAGGCATCTCTGAAATCGATAAAGTGCGCGGTTAATTTATCTGCCGCATCCTGCTCACCGCATTCAGCAAACAGTACACACGCGACTTCTGCCGTGCCAAGTTGATGTTCGTGCGGTGCGACTCGCAACTTGTAATCCGAGAGTTTTTCAGGGGCGATGGATAGCACAGGTAAGTTATCGAGATAGGGACTCTTTCTAAACATTTTCTTAGCCTCACGCCATGTGCCATCTAAAAAGATAAATAGCGGTGTTTTATTTTCAGTGCGAGTCACATTAGTAATTACCCTTTCAGGCTCCACGCCCTGCTCTGGGAAAATGACTATTGGTGCATATTGCTCGTCCGAAAGAAGCGCTAATAACGCAGCGTCAGGCTCAGTTCGATCCCAACGAAAGGCATGATTATTTGGGATCACATCGGCAATTAAGCGTCCAGTGTTAGAGGGCTTAAAGCTTTCGTTATGATACATAAGCAAGCACACAGCACAGTCTGCTTTAGCCACTTCAACTTTATCACAAATACATAGAGTCGTGGCTAATAAGCAGCATTCACAGCGCGTAAGCTTTGACCCTCTTGCCTTATATTCACGTTGAGCCGCAGCGATTTGGCGCTGCCTAAGCGCTAGTACTGAATTATTCACTCTGTTCCCCATCTAAAAATGCTGGCGTATTTTAGTAAAGCGCTAGGCTGGCGTCTACGCAAACTTATGTAACTCATTTACTCACCACGCAAGCTTTTGTACTCTATAGTTTTATTGAGCTCTACTCACCTTAGGAGTATACAAATGCAAGTAACGGACTCTGCAAGACTGAGTTATCGCCTACTCACCCCACAAGATGCACAGCTGCTCGCCGATCTTGATAGCGACCCTGAAGTAATGAAATACATCACAGGCGGTCAAACTAACTCACTTGAAGAAGTAAAAGCCGTATATATTCCACGTTTAACCGAATTTACTGATGAGAGCAAAGGCTGGGGGCTTTGGGGCTGTTTCGAGCTGCCACACAAGATGTTTATTGGTTGGGTTTTGGTTCGCCCTGCTAACTTCTTTTCAGAACAAAGAAACTATAAGGATTTAGAGCTGGGTTGGCGTTTTAAACAAGCCACTTGGGGCAAAGGGTTTGCGACAGAGGCAGCACAACACCTTATTCCAGAGCTAATAGCAGCAAACCCTACCTTGACGCACTTTAGCGCTATCGCTGAAGAAGAAAACCTTGGCTCCATCAGCATCATGAAGAAACTTGGGATGAGTTATGTGAAAAAAGGGCTTCACAAAGATATTTTAGGAGATATGGAAGTCGTTTATTATCATAAAGTTCTTAATTAACCGAACAAAAGCGCAACCACTTAACACCAGGGTTGCGCTAGTTCGCTGCTATTAAATGCCTTTGCGACGCAGTGGTTCGGCATACATGCTCAGCACCAATTGCTTCAGCTCTTCAGGTACAGACTCTAATTTAGAGATAAAGTCCTCTTTATCTTCTGGACTAACTTGCGCATCATCGCCTGCTGCTAGGTGATTGGTTGAATGCAGATAGTATAAATCTAAAATCTGTTTATCGATGACATTCGCCAGTTCATCTGGGTTTTCAACATCCGCAGTGATAGGGTCGCCAAATGCGATATGCACATGGCCTTTATCTGAACTAAAGCCCTCGACAATGCTAGCAATGTCTTCGCCTTGTGCTTTCACATATTGGCCAAACTGCTTTTTATGGTATAGCTCTTTAGCCTTAGCAACCGCGCACGGCTCATATTGATAGGAAATAGCAACGGGCACAATTCTTAGCTGCTTTACATAATCTGAAAAATCTAACTTTTGTTTGCGACCATTGAGCTGTAGCATTTTTAACAGTGCTGGATCGGTTTGATCCACTCCGTCCTTTGCACGGCCCTCTTTTTGCGCAATCCAAATGGAGTTACCTTCACTTAGTGAGTCAAAAATATAGGCTGAAAGCTGAGTTAATGCTTTTAGCATTTCTTTTGGCGCTTTTGCCGAACGTTTTACAATAAAACTCTTATTAAGACGCATAAGCTCGGTGATATAAGGTACTTGCAGTAAGTTATCACCAATAGCGATACGCACCGTGCGCATATCCTGCTGATGCAAGCCCCAGTTAACAAGCGCAGGGTCTAGCACGATGTCACGGTGATTTGAAATAAATAAATAAGAGGTATTCGAGTCTAATGTTTCAAGGCCAGAATAAGTCACTTTAGACGTCGTTTTATTGATCAAAATTTGTAGGTAGTACGCCACTTCATCTTGTACTTGTTCAATTGTACAAAAATCTCCCCACTTCTTTTTTAGTTTCATTCTTACGAGTGGGCGTGCAATAGCGGGCCAAGCATTCAACCAAGCTGGCAGGTTATATTTGGCAATCACATCAATGAATTGATCATCACCTAGTAGACGTGCCAATGCTGGCACCACTTCATCATCATTATACGGTCTAATGTCAGCGTATTTATCCACTCTACTTCTCAAATTGTCGGATTAACGAATACTGGAACGCATTCTATCGTGTCAAATAAACAGACGCTAAGCATTTCATGTCTGACCACCAAGGCGATATGCCAAGTTGGAACATAAAATGCTTAAACGTCAGGTAATTGTAATACGGTAAAAAGTACCACAATAGTTTATCTTCTAACAACTTTACCTAATTTGAGTATAGCTAATCTTAGTAAGAGTGCTGCTAATAATGCGCCCATTGATACTGTTAACCAATGTGGTAGCACTTCGTGTTCCTCTCCTATCATAGGCGTTACTACAAAACCGTAAGTATTGACCAAATAATCGGTTAAATAGCCAAAGATAAGTGCAACCCCGATGACACCACCCAAATAGGCAAACACGGCACGACGCCCCAATTCTTTACCAACCACCCCAATTGTGGCGATGTTAGTTGCAGGACCTGCGAGCATAAATACCAATACTGCACCGGGTGACACACCTGCCATTAATAAACCCGCAGCGATTGGAGTTGAAGCGGTCGCACAAATATACATTGGGATACTGATAAGGATCACCACTAGCATGGCGATAATACCGTCGCCCCACTGAGATAAGAAAGACTCAGGGACAAAGGTTTGTACTAACGCAGCAAAGAATAAACCAATAAGTAGCCAAACCGCGGTGTCGGACAATAATTGATTACAGCTGAACTTAACAGCTTCTACAATTTTACCAAAAACCCCTTGGTTTTCAGGTACGGGGGCTGGCTCACAACAGCTTGCCGTAGCTGATGAAGAATCGCAACAACTGGTTACGGCAGGCTCCGTAGTATCACAACAAGACATATTCGCCCCTGCTGTTGCTAATTGCGGACCAGCAGGCGCACAGCAGCTTGCGCTTACTTTTGCGGTTTCCACTTTTGCGCTGGCGCAACAACTATCATGGCCGTGATGCTTTTCAGTAGGCTTTGGCTCTGAGTGATGATTAGCGTCACAACAGCCGCTAGTCGCGCTTGGTTTATCTGAGGTATTAGGGTGTTTTAGCGATCCAGGCTTATCGTCTTTTTCACTGCCAACGAGCAGCCCTGCTGTAATTGCGCTAACCACAGCTGCAATTGGCCTAATTATCGCCATAAAAGGACCCAGTAGCACATAAGAAACTGAGATAGAGTCCACTCCAGTTTCAGGCGTTGAGACTAAAAATGCGGTTGTCGCACTTTTTGAGCCCCCTGCTCTTCTCAGTCCCACCGCAGCAGGGATAACCCCGCAAGAGCAAAGCGGCATAGGCGCCCCAATCAACGCTGCCTTTATCGTCGTCCAAAACCCCTCTTTCCCTAAATGCTTTTGCAACAAATCTTTTGGAATAAATACATTAAGTAACCCGGCCAATATTAGGCCAAGCAGTAACCACGGGGCAGATACTAAAAATAGCTGCCAAAAATTTACTATCAGTTCATTCATCGATAGCCTCCAAGGCCGTTAATATCGAGCAGCTCACTGCCGCTTCCTTACCGCCGCAGCATTGCTCTGCTAGCGTCGATAACGATTGTTCAAATTTTTGTAACTCAGCGATCCGCGCTCTCACTAAATCCCGTTTAGTGATAGTCAGCGTTTTCACTTCTTCACAACTGTGCTGATGCTTTTCAAACTTTATCTTCAGCAAGTCTTGCACTTCTTTAAGGCTGAACCCCACTTCCTTCGCGCGAAGAATAAAACGCATTTGCTTTTCACTTTGCTCATCAAACAACCGATACCCGCCCTCGCTCCTTGTGCAAGGGTGTAGGAGATCGTTTGCTTCATAATACCTTAACGTGTCGGTTGATACGTTAAGCCGCTTTGCCAGCTCACCAATCTTTACCACTTTACACTCCCAAGTCCTGAAGATTATCCTAGTCGACATCACAAGTATAAACCTTAGAGTTAACTCCAAAGTCAAGAAAAGGATAAAAATAATGCAAATAGTGGTATTAGACGCTAAAACCCTTGCAGGAACCGATCTTTCCCCCATTGCCAAACTAGGCACATTAACGTCTTACGACACCACATCCAGTGATGAAATCATCACACGCTGTAAAAATGCAGCGGTAATCGTCACCAATAAAGTGAAGTTAAATGAAGAAATAATCGCGGCGTTACCGCAATTACAACTTATTTGTGTTGCGGCCACAGGCGTAAACAACATCGATTTAGCAGCCGCAAAAGCCCATCAAATTACGGTCACTAATGTGGCAGGTTACTCAACTCCCTCTGTGGTGCAGCACACCTTTACTATGCTTGGTAACTTAATGACAAATATTCATCGTTATCAGCAAGACTGCCAAGCAGGACTTTGGCAACAAAGTGACATGTTTTGTCGCTTGGACTACAGCATCAACGAAATTTCGGGCAAAAATTTTGTGATCATAGGCCACGGAACATTAGGAGAAGCCGTCGCAAAAGTCGCGCAAGCATTTGGGGCTCAAGTAATTATCGCTGAACGTAGAGGTGTAACCAAGGTTAGAGCAGGACGCGTGGCTTTTGAAGAAGCACTGCGTATTGCGGATATTGTATCTATTCACTGCCCACTTACCGCTGAGACTGAAAACCTGATTACGAGCGCTGAGTTCGCCCTACTTCCAAATCATGCTTATCTTATCAACACCGCAAGAGGCGGAATAGTCAACGAGCAAGCGTTGGTGGATGCACTAACTAACAAGCAAATAGCAGGGGCTGCTGTGGATGTCCTCACACAAGAGCCGGCACAAGCATGCAATCCACTCGTTCAATACCTAGGTGAGAACTTGCTTTTGACACCGCATACGGCGTGGGCAAGTAAAGAGGCCATCGAACGTTTAGTCGGCGAAATTGCCATTAATATTGAAAGTTTTGTGGCCGGCACAACGAGAAACCAAGTGGTCTAGGTTGTTGCTTTAGTGAGTATTCTCGCTAAATGTTAGTGAAAATTATCAACCAAGAACTGATTAAAAACCAACAACAAATTGATATTTATATACTTTATTAGTTGGCAAAGAGTTTGCAACCCTTGTGATAATTCAAGCAAAAATAAATGGCTGTTTGCATTATTTGCTCAGCAACAAAATTAAAAAGGAAAACAACAATGAAAAAATTAATGTTAGTGGCTGCGCTTAGCTCTACTCTATTATCAGGCTGTATCGTTGCTGTATCCGACGGTGAAGTAGAGCACGGTTGGGCTTCTGAATACAATTCATCTAACTGGGAACATAAACAGCGTAAAAATCGTGAAAAGATTGCCAACCTTGAAATGGGCGCATCTTACTCATCAGTAAAAGACATGTTTGCAACCCCTGACTTTAGCGAGTTGGTGTCAAAAGACGGCGACAACTATCAAGTGCTGTACTATGCGACTAACAGCAAACACTCGGACGGCAAAGTAACAAAAGATGAGTGCACGCCATTGGTATTCAAAAACAACCAATTGATTGGCTTTGGCGACAACGCACTAAAACAAATTCAGTAAGACTTTATCGCACCAAGGACGGTGGGTAAACTCGCGTGCAGTTGTGCGGCAAGCTCCTTATTTTCCCGTCATCTTCATAAGTTAAAAACGAAACCCTGCCAAATTTTAATAAACCAGCCTATTAAGCTGAGCCGTCCTTTGATACAAGCTCATATCTATACTTCCACTCGAAATAGGCAAGCATGATGACAAACATAGCTTCACAAACAATAAAAGCAATACCAATTAGACTTGCAACGTTAAAATACTGAACAACCACTCCAACACAGACTAACGCCCAAAAAAGATTGCCGAACACCAAAAGCTGCAAACGTTTTATGCTCCTCGACTTTTGAATGGCAAGGCTAAATGAGTACCAGCCATACAACAGATTTGATACTGCGATAAAGATAATGGTTTGTTCAGGTATATGGTAGATCGCACCAATCATTGAGTGGAAAAGCAATACGATTAATCCCACGGATATGGCCGCTATGCAATCCACCCAAATTATCTTACGTTGTATGTTCATAGAATAAGCCTAACACCGCGCTAAAAGGCACTAAATATCGGTTAAAGGTCTATAAAGCACGAGCATAGCCAAGCTTTATGCGGTGCACTTCTTGTTCGAATACAGATGCGCACTTGCCCCTGCATATGACTTTAGATGGTTATAATGCATTAATAAATACCGTACTTTGTTGTTTCTGTGCAACAGCAAGAGCATTATCAGCCATTTTTATTAGTTCACCAAGCTCACTGCTACAATGAGTTTCAATATGAGCCGCACCGATGCTAACGCTCACATGCGCACATATTGGAGAAGCAATGTGGGGGATTTTTAAAGCATTGACCGAGGTATGCAGTGCTTCTGCTATCTCATTAATGACGTCGATATTATGCTGAGTTAGCACCAAAGCAAAGCGAGTACCATCGAAACGGCCAATAAATAAGGAGCGCTGGGTTGCGGCTTCTTCTAGCGCTTTGGCAACCTTAAATAAACAATCATCGCCATGCATATAGCCATAGTGCTCATTAAACGTTTTAAAGTAATCCACCTCAACCAGCATAACAGTAAACGCACTGCCATCGGCTTTTGCGCTCTCTAATGCTGAGTTCATGGCTTCATCTAAATACCTGCGATTGGGTAACTCTGTTAAGCCATCTATAGAGGCTAGCTTTTCTAACAGATCATTTTTCTTTTTTATCGCTAAATGATTTTTGATTCTGGCTTTCACAATCAGCGGATTAAACGGTTTGGTTATATAATCTACCGCGCCTAACTCTAAGCCTCTTGCTTCATCCTTAAAGCTCACACTACCTGAAATCACGACAACCGGAATACCGTAAGTACCCGCATCCCTTTTTAGACTTTCTAAAACAGAAAATCCAGCACCATCAGCCATTAGCACATCTAAAATAATCAGGTCAGGTTTGCTTATTTTTAATTCATCAAGACATGAGTTAGGATCCGCGCTATGGGATAGCCTTTGACCTTCAGCCAATATATTGCTTAGAACCATCTTGTTTATTGGATCATCGTCAATAATGAATATGTGCTCCGCTTGCTGCATCTTGTAACGCTACCTTTTTAGCTCGATAAAGCACATTACCTGTGAAAGTGCATTTGTTAACACCTCCAAGTCAGTGCGATTTGTTATTGTTGTGATCGTTTTGCTTTGCGTTTCAAGGTCTTTTGCGACTTTCGCTAATCGTTTAAAGCCCAAACCTGCTGCCGCGCCTTTAATTCCATGTGCTAGCTCAAACAATGCCGAGCCTTGCTCGATGTCAGCGACCTGTTCTAGGTAATCATGACAAAGTTTAGCAAATTTATCTAACATTGTTTGCAAAAACGTTTCATTTTGCATCATTTGTGACAGCGCAAACTCATAATCAAAAAATGCTTCTTCTGTTTTATCTAGCTGGAAAATATTGCTTGCCAATGCCTTACACGCCTGCATACTATTAATTGGCTTTACCAAATAATCATTCATACCAACAGCTGTGGCTTTTGCTCGCTCCTCTTTGCTCGCATTGGCGGTTAAAGCGATAACGGGTAGTTCAGTTTCAGACCATGTTTCTCTGATCAGCTTGGTTGCTTGATAGCCATCTATATTTGGCATGTGGATATCCATCAGAATAATATCGGGTCGCAACGATCGACAAATTTCATCGATATCTTCAGCACTTTGTAGCCCTACAGTAGAAATACCGTTTTGCTTCAACATATTCTCAGTAATGTCTAAATTTAAGCTATTATCATCAACCACTAAGCAAAGCGCGCCAGCAACTTGCATACACACGTTGTCGACGGTTTGCGTCATATGGGCAAACTCAGCAAGCCAAGTATAAGCCGATTGGTAAAACACATACTGATTAAGCGCAATATGGTTACTTTGCTCAGGAAACTCCCCTTCACAATGTAGTAATAACGTAGTATTTCCAGGTAAAGAATAAGAAGGGTTAGGCACTACATCTGGTGGAATAACTACAATAGATTTATCAAGCTGAGTGCGCATCTGGTGTAGCTGCTCGATAGATAAAGGCTCTGCGAGACCCTCAAAATAGCTTGGTAGACATTGAGCTTCAGTGGTGAGGCAGTACACTTCTTTGTGACTGTCTACAACCGGACAAGCTCCTTTATCTAGTACCAGCTCGAAGAAAAAGCAGCTTCCTTCGTTGGGGGTTGAGTTTACCCCGATATCGCCGCCAAGGAGTGCAACCTCTTGCTTTACAATTGCAAGACCCAAACCAATACCTTCATGGCGGCGCGTGAAGCTTTCATCTCCTTGAGTAAAGGCATCAAAAAGGTGCTCTACTTCTTGTGATTTGATCCCAACCCCGGTATCCCAAACAGCAAACTTAACGGTTTGCTTTGCAGCTCTATCTAGAAGTAATGTCACCTTCAAACCAACCTTGCCATGATTAGTATACTTAACTGCGTTGCCAAGCAGGTTGACCAAAATCTGCTTTATTTTATCCTCATCGCTGTATAGATAAGGCCAAACCTGAGGGTCGACCTGTAGTTCAAACCCTAAGCCTTTTTGTATACACAAGGGTTTAATCAGCGATTCTATCGCAGTAAATGAGTGGCAGGTTTGAAACGTTTCATATTGAATTGTGCCTTGGTGGCTTTCGACTTTGGCAAATTCTAAAATACTGTTGAGCATAGTAAGCAGCTCATTTGCAGCCCCAGAAAGCTGCTGTAATTTTTTATTTTGAACGCGAGTAAGAGTCTCACTTTTGATCATATCCGCCAAACCTAATATGGCATTAATTGGCGTTCTAATTTCATGGCTAATATTGGCGATAAAGCGGCTTTTTGCGAGCGTTGCACGCTCGGCATCTTGCTTCGCTAGTAACAGACCAGTGATATTTTGAATATGGATCACGTAGTATTTAGGGCGCTTGTTTTTATCCCAAACTAAGGAAATACTCAGTTGTAACCAACGATGCTTACCCGACTGTGAAATCGTATGCTCAACAACTTTCTTTTGCTCTTTTAACAGCCCAGCTAGAACAGGCTTTAGATCTTGCCAATTTTGCTCATCAAACAAGCGCTCCAGCTGCTTTTCTCCCGTATTCTTGTCAAGTGATAAGTAACGTTTAGCCGCCTTATTCATCTCCAAGATTTTTCCGCTGATCGCGGCCAAAATAACGCCATTAGGCGCAAATTCGGTCGCAGCTCTAAAGTTCTCTTCAGAGTCTCTCAGGGCATTGTACGCCTCTTGTGCAGCGGTAATGTCCCTTGCCACTCCCAAACAACCAATTAGCTTTCCGGTTTCCGACTTTAATGGGGTGATCGTCAAGAAGTAGGTATTTGCCCCTAGTACAAAGTTAGTTGCGACTTGCTCTTGCAAACGCTCCATCGCCGCTTCTTGCTCAAGTAATATGCTTAGCCCAGATGTCACTTCAGGTTGTGTTTTCGCAACTAAGTCCGACTTATCGACGCCCATAAACTCTTCAAACGCCCGATTGCAGCCAATGAATGAGCCATCGATATTTTTGAAGTAGATGATGTCGGGTACTGAGTCCAGTACTGCATTAAGTAAAGCAGCTTGCCGCTCTTTTATTTCAAAACTTTGTTTTAGTGCCTGCTGTTTGCGCTTAATCTCATCGTCAAGTTCTTGATTATGCTGTTTGAGTGCATGCATTAAGCGGGACTTTTGCTCGACCACCTGCTTGATCTGAATAAACCAAGGTTGCCATTCGGTAGGAATTGGGTAGCTCAAGGTAGCTTGTGGAGAGTGCTCCTGCAAAGACAAATAGTTCACAAAATGCTTTAAAGGTCGAACGAATATTTGCCCGCTTAACCATACAATCGTCACAAAGGTAAAAAGGATAAAAAATAGCAAAAGTGCGAGTTCAAGTAAGACTTCCCGCAGTAGCGGAGCGGCAAACTGCTCATAGCTTTCATGATAATTTAAACTAATGGGTTCTTTGGCTGGCTTGGCAATAAAGTGTAACCCGTGCTGCCAAGGTGTAGCAGAGTTAGTAAGTCTATTGTGATCATGCTCGTAACGCTTGCCAGCTATAATCTCATCACTTTGGTTTTTAAATTCCATCGTACCGTCTAAGGAGCCGATGTTTAACAACCACCTGTCAATAATATCGCTATCGTAGATCATCAATACATGGGCGTTATCCACCGTTGATAGCTTCTTACCGAGCGCAAACATTTGTCTATTGAAAAACTTCACAGGTGGACCAACGACTACATTGCCCAAGCTAAAATCGGGTTCGAACTTGCCTTGAACTAGCCGCGTTATAAAATGACTGCTAGAGGCTTCTCGACGTTTAATATATGCAAAGCCGTCATCTTCTACGTATGCAACTGCATACAACCCACCTTGTAACGCAAGCGCGGCATCAAAAGCAGTGTTAAGCGACAATACGGTTTGCCATCGCTTGGTGGCAAAAAGTGCTTCACTGACTTGCCCACGACCAACAATTTCTCCACCATTGTTAGGTAGCGCATGATAATAGTGTTTAGGGTGTTGTTCTATATCTTCCAACCACTCTGGCGGTCTTTTAAATGAAATGGGCTGCGCTAGGTTGACGGCGATACTATCAAGGACAACATGCGCGGCATAAAATTCTTGTTTCAGCTGCTGAGCAACATATTCATACTGCCCAAAACGAACTTTGTACTGACGTTCGAGTTTAATTTGGTAGAGATGGTAGGCTAAGACGAGGACAAGTAGGATGGGTATTATTACCGCCACTAAAATTCCCTTTCGATAACTTTTTAGTGGTAAAAACTCTTTTGTCGCATCCATTTACTGGCTCGTTCCCGTTTGCACACAGTGTTAGCAAAAGAGTAACGAGCCAGTCGGCTCAAGGCAAGTTATAAATTTTCTTCGGCAAAACTTGCCAAGCGGCTTCGTACTACGCCGTTTAAGTTAATGGTAGCGCTGCCTTCAAAGTCTTTAAAGCGCTCAACAATATAAGTTAGCCCAGATGTCACAGGAGTGAGGTAATTACTGTCAATCTGGGCGAGATTTCCAGTGCAAATTAATTTAGTCCCCTCACCGCAGCGAGTGATGATGGTTTTTAGCTGTGATGCCGTTAAGTTTTGGCTTTCGTCTAAAATAACAACCGCATTTTGAATACTTCGGCCACGCATAAAGTTCACCGATTTAAACTGAATGTTCGCCTTTTCCATAATGTAATTACGGCTAGTCACAGGGCTTTCATCATGTTTGTGAAGCACTTCTAAGGTATCTGTGATCGCCGCAAGCCAAGGGGCCATTTTCTCTTCTTCCGTGCCAGGTAAGAAGCCGATACTCTCTGCTATTTCAGGGGTATTTCGCGTTACAATTACCTTGTCGTAAATCCCTTTCTCAATGATCATTTCAAGCGCGCAGGCAAGCGCCAATAAGGTTTTTAGGTATTATGAATTAAAAATAGACACACCGACCGACCGATTAGATGCTATTATATATATCCATCCATTAGAAAGTCGATACAATTTTAAGGTATACCTAAGTTAGCCCCATGAAAAACTATAAAAATAAAAGCATCCTCAACATCGACGATACAATTTTCCAAAGCTTAGCCCCAAAAGGCAGCTTTTTACAACATTGTTTAATCAATTCTAAATGGGATGATGAAAACGAAAAAACCTCATCTCTTGCGCATTACAATTTACGATTAGCGATATCAAAGTTACTGCAACTGATAAATGCTAACGAAGAAGAGCACCAAGCATTAATCCATTTATTAGTGAGTAAACCAGAGACTATAACCATCACAGCTCTTATCCAAGGTTACAAGTCAATTGAGCTAGCATTAGTAAACAGCTTTCCTTTAAGCAGAGCCAAAAGCTACAGCACCGCAGTCAGAAATTTTTTCAATTCATTCGGTGCCCCCATAGAAAATGGATTTAATGCGACAGAATTGGCATATGAAACACTCTTATCAACAAATGTAGACTTTAAGAAAAATCCTAACATCGATCTTTTTACCATTGATGTAAAAAATAAGATTAAGTTTACCGTTATTGATCCCGATACATTCCCAAATCTTTTTATTCAGGATTCAGTTCTACACAAGCTCTTAATCAACTTAGAAAATGCTTCAAAGAAAAAGCCTTTTGAGTATTCTGTCATTGCAGGCTTCAAAAAAATATTACGTGAAATTGACCAATGGCCTGAGTATTCTGAAATAAAGATTTTGCTTAACAAACCATTAAACCTATTAACACCAACCGGAATTAACGAGGCATTAATCGATTTTGAGAAAAACTTACATAAGGCGCAGCCAAACAGAAAGTTGAATCAGCTAAGTACACTGTTTAGACAGAAACTATTTGATCATGGACTCACTGCTCCTGAGCTAAATAAAGCGAAAGATCTCTTCAAAACCAACTTCAACAGCTCAGGTCAGTTAAAATTTAAACCACGCTTCATAATACAATGTGAAAACAATGAGCATATTGTAGATTCATTCCAACTACCATCCATCCTGCCGCTGGAAAGTGTAGGCGAGAATTGTTTTAACCAATTCGAAAAAATATCAGAAACCAGCGCTGCCGATAAGGACAGCGTAACTGACCTAATAGAAATATTGATGCTGCTTCAGCAAGGAGGATATAGTGACGCGAGATTACTATTTGCTAAAAAGCCCGAAGACTTGATTACTTATAATGTTTCCAAGGGCTTAATAGATCTAGAGTTATTAATCACCGAACATTTCCCAAATAAGAAGCAAGAAAAGCTGCAACTCATTCGTGACTTTCTGAACCTATGCGATAGTCCAACTCAAAACGGGAGGTTACTAAAAGATTTTGAGATTGATTCAACCATTAATCCAAAAGAAAAAATTAACACTATGGCTTTTAAAGGTTATTCCAAAGCTAACGGTAAAAAGTATGATGTCACCGTAAAGTTTAACCTTACTAAATTAGCGCCATTGTTAAAGCCAAATAGCGTTCTGGTTACAGCATTGAACAACCTACAAACTCACACAGCGACCACGCCAATGCCTGCCCCATCGTTATCTGATATAGAGCGAACTTTGGGCTATGTCGTAGATACATCATTAGAGTCGGCACAACTCAAGCATATCCTTACCAGCCCATTGTCTGAATTAGAGCAGCGAGATTTCAGGTTAGGTTTTGCTCAACTTGAAGACATCATCGATGAGCAAGATATACAATTAAAGGCACCTAGAAGCCAAGGTCTACGTACATTCTTAAGTAATCATGCTGGTAAAATCAACGGCTTGATTGATATAAAAAACTGTGGTTTTAATTCTCGGTTTAGTGCTTCTGACGAAATGAATGCTCAAAAGCTAATTGAGCCTGTAGATGAGAATGGCGATGTTTTATCCAGCCCTATTTTAAACCAACAACAATCGCTGTCAGAGTTAAGAAAAAATGTACAAGAGTACTTTGAAAAGCCAATTAACCAGATACTAAATGCGTGTAAGAAAGAAGTTGAATGCTATAAACAGCTTGTATCTACTTTTAACGATTACACGAAAAAAGACGAAAATGGGGTTTACATCAAAGATATCCCAGAAGAAGTTCTTGCTTTAGTTAAAAACAATCAAGTTGACGAAGGTAGAGGAATTCTAAAGTCACAAGCGAGTTCCATCCGAAAAGAATTTACAAATGAAGTTGTGATGGGGGCTTACCTTCGACATCAACTATCCATTGGCATATCAGGCTCAACTTACTGCTCTCAAAAATCTGAATTAATCCCAACTCATGTGAAACACTGGTTTCCTAACTCAAGTACAGGTATGAGAGATTTTTTTTGGTCAGGCATATTTTTACCAAAAAACATTCTTCTTGTGTGCTTTATCAGATTAGTTATTAGAACCACTTGGAATAAAGATGTAATAGCTACATTGACTCGTGCAAATTTGCCAGAGCAAATGCCAGAAGGACCTTTTGTACTTGCTGGCTTCAAAGAAAAAGTAGGTAAAGAGACTACGCCCGTTACGATTGAGCCACATGAAAAAGAAATTCGTGAGGTGATCAGCTTTCTTATTCAACACCATGACAACATGATACGAATGGACTTTCAACCAGATAGTATTTGGGATACTCCGGGTTCGACAAAACTAAATTTCCTATCGGCAGCTATTATAGACAGGCTACGTGATCACTACACCCTTCCATATTTTCGGATGGAGTTATTAGCCAAACATCAAATGAACCTTAGAAAAGGTATCGACGGTAACTTGGTTAATTCACAACGAGAACGGAATCATGCAAGCAGTAGAGTCACTTCTGCTTATCTAACGCACCCTATCGCCGTGATTGAATATGAAGCCAACAATGCTGACTTTCAGCGAAAATTTGAGACAACCGTTCAGTTTAGACATAAAGAAGCATCTATAGAGAAATACGGCTTAGATCGTAGCAACATTGACGAGGATTTGATCGTAGCACCAGCGGATCATAAAGAAGAATTGCCAGATTGGTTCATTTTAGCAGACGGTTCATCTTGCACAGATATCTTCGCTGCTGTTGATAAATCTAAGCAAGATAGCATTTGTAAAGGTCGAAAGTGCCATTCAGGGGAAGGCTGCGAGTTTAATCGCGTTGAACTGGGTGTTGATGAATTTGTACGAACCTTGCGACATCAGGCTTATTACATAGCACGCGGTGAGGTGCTGTTGGCAAAGCATGGTAGAGAATATTTTGATGAATATATTGCACCTGATATGCGATTTACATTTGGTTTAGTGAAGTATGTAGAGTTATCCAATCCTCTAATGTTCAAAGAAGCTAAAGGGAGATTAGAAAATGAACAGCAATCTTAAGTACCAGTTCTTAGAAGACATAAAGCCGGAAGATATATTGGAAGAGCATGACGACCTGCTTTTAGAAAATGCAAAACTGTTGCAAGTTACAGATGAAAAGCTCGCTATTGTAGGTACTGTTTTACATTATCATGCAAAGATCACTGGCGCGAAAGCCAATGAAACGGTATTGCAAAAAGGCTCTATAGATCTACGTGATATATGGGTTCCCGGTGCTGCGGGGTGGCAGCACCCAGTGCCTATTTTGGTTTACCCTGACTATGCCAAGGCACTTGTTGAAATCATCGATATCTATGCAAACAGAGCTAAACATACGCCGACATTTGTAAAAACAGGGGTAATGTCGCAAGTTAACGTTGCAGCGCAATTCATTGAATATATGTGCTTACATGGTCATCTCGTACTAAATGGAGTAAATCAAAAGCAAATCGATAAGATGAAAGTAACGCTCAAAGAAGGCGGTATCCCAGCAACACTGGCCTTGCATGAACGAGTTAATTCATTTGTCGATTTGTTAATCGAGAATGACGAATTAGAGCCATTTTTAATCAAAGACGGTAATACCGAAAACTCTAAAGTAACTAGTATAAGAGTACCTAAGATTGCCCAATGTATCGGGGCAGTCAGTCTTGAAAATCAAGTTCCAACTAGTGTTTACCAAAAGGTAACTGAACACCTAAAATCAAAGGGAGTTAAATTCAGTGCTCGTTTAGCATCCAAAGGAGCACCCGCACCTTCCCAACCAGCCGTTAAATCTTTAAATAACTGGTTTGGTACTTGGAATAGGTTTGCAAAACTAGATAATGAAGATCGGATGCAGTTTATTCCTTTTCCTAACCCCAACCAGCTTTCTAAAAAACTAGGTAAAGTAGCTGGTCGCACAAAAAACTTGGATTTAGAGCATGTTGTTGATCTATTGGGCGGTTCACACCTTTGGGTATATGAATACTCATCAAAAATAATCTCTTTGGTAAATGAGATTACCAGCTTAAAAAATCAATATCTTGATGAAGGGCTTCGCCATCGCACACTTACTGAAGGTAGATTTCCAGAATTTTTAGTTAGTTCGAAAAAAGTTAAAGAGCTTGAAAAGCTGTTAGGCATTGAAATCCATAAATCGAGTTTAACCGCTTCAGATAAAGATTCTGAGGCGTTTTCTGTCACCGAGGTGATCACGTTATTGATGACCGCATGCTATGTCATATTGCAAACTTACAACGCAAGAAGACAAGCAGAAATTCAGCACCCTCTTATTGGTATAACGGAAGAGTTCTTCCGCTGCAAAGATAAAAAATTCAATTGGTATCAGGCATGCTTTTATAACGAAAAAAATGGTGAGCGCCGTTGGTACACAACTAATAACGGTAGTACCAAGGCAATTCAATGTTTAATCAAATTGAAAAAAGCATGGGGCGCTGTTGATGTTGACGGTTTGTTTAATGTGCCTACTTTTCGAATTGATGAACAAGGTAACTTCAAACACTATAAATATCACTTTAATAAGGGTAAAGATTCAAAGATCACTGGCAGCGCCTTCTTAAAAATGATGCTAGGGGATGCAGAAGTGGATATGAAAAGCCACCCATTCAGACGTATCTACGCTGTTATTTACCATTATCAGTATAAAAACGCAGACTTACTAGCATTATGTCACCAGCTAGGACATGTAGATCCTGAAGAAACAACTGTTTATGTGACGGAGCCTGCTGCTAGAGAAACGCATGAGCAACTTCATCATAAAACCAAGCTGACTCGAAATGAGAGAGCTGAATCAACCATTGCGATAAAAGAAGAAAATAAGGCTCTAGATAAAATCATTGCTGAAGTAGGTATTGAAACAACGGCAAAAGACATTCTGGCTTTACTTATGGGCACCGAAGAAATGGCAGGTAAATATACGTCTTATTTGAAAAAGGTTTACCGCGTTTTACAAAAGAGTGTCAGATTTAACAACTATACCAAAGACAAGTATGGTAAAGACTTTAGCGAATTACCTGACGAAGAAAAAAGTAATGAAATGGCTCAAGTGCTTGATGCTAGGGGTCATAAACACAAGCCTAAACCCCATGCTACTTGCCATAAAAAAGAGGGAGAAGCTAAAAAGCATAAGGCTCCTTGTGAACCATCTGTATGTAAGGGTTGTGCATACCAAGAAGTAAAACGAACCCAGCTTAATATCATGAAAGAAGACTTAATCGCACTAAAGGCAGTACAAGCTGATTATTTGACACTCCCCATTGAACGTATGCGAGCTAAGGAACAAAGCGTCAATTTAGAGATTTTAATTGAGAGCCATGAACGCACAATGGAAAGAAGTAAGAGTATTTTCAATGGGGGACAACCTAATGGCTAAGACAAATCAAAACCGAGATCCTCAACAAATTGAGGCTTTTGAGCGCATTGAAAAAAAAATAGAAATACTTGAAAAATGGGCAAACGAAGGTATTCCCTTTGTATTGGTTAATGGTAACAAGCAGGTTGATGACAAAGGAAAATATGTCTTTGAATTCTTCCCTACCAGCCCTACAGGACTTAGAAAGTGGAACGGTAAACAAAACAGTAAGGAGGTTGTTAAGCAATATGATATTCCGCCATATACAACATCTGCAAAGTCTCTGGATGCAATACCAACGAGCTTAAAGCTAAGAATCTATGGCGATAAAAATAAACTAAACATTTGGGAAAGACTGAAGTTTAAGGCGAAGCTTCAAAGCAGCACTAAAGAAAAGAATGCTCTGCAAGAGCTAGAGGAAGAGCTAAAAATATCTGAAGCTAATCATCAGGGATTAGCGTATGAATTAATTGAACTTCGAGTGACAAACAAACACTTGGAAGAAGAAAACAGCACGTTAGAAAACCAGATTGAAAGTGTCCGCTTGTCTATAAAATCACAGCTTGATCTCAAGAAAAAACAACTTAAGCAGTCTGAGCTAAAGAGCAAGCAGCTCAGCATCGAAAATGCAAAGCTGAAAAAGCTTTTAGACGAACATGGTATCGACTACGACAATGCTGACGAGAACACCTCTATTATTGATTTTCCGGGGAAGTAAATCATGGTGAATAAGCGCAGAAAATCTTCTCAGGATATCGGTAAACAGAATGCTAAAAAGATAGCAGATTGGGTAAATACTTCGCCTATTATCCCTTTGTATCAAGGTCGGGTTAACAAGACTCAAATTTTCAAAATGCATAATGTGCCTAAATCAACGCTTGATACGAATGAAGATCTACAAAAGTTATTTGATCCTGATGGCCCAATAGAAAAGCTAGTACGAGAACAAAAAGGACTTGAGATTGAGTTGCCTGAAGATGTTGAAGAAGAAAGTTCAGCAAAAGAAGATTTAGAAAACACAGCTTCCAATAGTGAGCTTGAATTGAAAGTTAAGGCTTTAGAAACACAGCTTAACTCTATTCAATTAGATCTGGCTTCAGAAGAGTTTTTGTTGGCAACAGGGCGATATATTCCAAAGCTTTACTTGGATGATGGTGACGTGTGATGCAAATAAGCAATATATCGTTTCACGAAGATGTTAAGCAATTAACAGGCGTAGTCACTTTAGTTCGGCACCATACACAAGATAAACGTGGTATCTCATCTATTTTTCTATTAAAGGTTGCCCGTGAGAAAATAGTCGTTAAGGCTGAATTCGGCGCGATCACCTCAATCCCACAAACGGGAGAAATCTGGAAAGCTACTGGTGATTATTTCTTTGATAAAGAATATGGCTCACAGTTCATTGTTGATGAGGCTTTAAAGCTGCACCCCAACGCAGAAATTTCAACAGATGTTCTTTGTGATTTTCTTATCTACAACGCTCATTTTGTCGGTATAAATAGCTATTGGACCAAGAAACTTAAGGTCGCTTTTGGTGAAAGTTTATTTGCAGTTTTACAAAGTTACTCAGCTAAAAAGTTATCTAACTGTAAAAAGCTAAAAATCTCACCAGTTATGGCTCAAAATCTTTGTGATGGTTGGGCTAAGGCTGTTGGTGAAAGTGAATTAAATCTATTTTTTGGACGACACAAATTACCAATTGAGTATGTTGAAACGACTCGTCAGCTATTAGGACATGACGCAAGTAGCCTGATAAAAAAGAATCCATATCTGCTCTATCCTATAGCCTCTGTAAATGCTGCAAAGCGGACATGGAAATCACTAGACAAAAAATTAAGAGCTAATTTTGATATCAAATTAAACGATAAGCGCAGAGCTATTTCGTTTATTGAATCAATACTGTATTCGTCATTCAGTAATAACGGTGATATGGCATTGCCTGCTAATGAAGTCAAAGCTGAGCTGAATAAGGCTGGTATTGTATTTGATATAAATGAAATTGAAGAAAGCGCTTTTCAAACGCTTTGCTTCAACGAACAAAATGACACTATACAAATCTTAGGTCATCAGGCGATTGAGAAGGCAATTAACACATTGCTTCACAAGCGTTTATCTATGACAAAGCTGCTATTTGATACAAATTCATTGGCGTTTGACGAAACGTTATCAGTACTAGAAAACAATAATATTGAGCTAAATCCTCTCCAGTTACAGGCATTAGGTAATGCCTTTAATCAGCCTGTTTCTTTTATTGTCGGGGAAGCTGGAACAGGAAAGTCTTTGCTTTCCCAGATCATCATTGATGTATGCCTTAATAATGCTATTAACGTTTGGAAAGTTAATTCAGTTGTTCGTAATGAAGACAATATACTGCCTAATTTAAAGGGAGAATCTATTAATCGCTTCATTTCACAGGCAAAAAAGCGAAACCTAAAAGGCGCATTGTCTGGGGCACTAATACTGATAGAAAATTCAAATTCAGTTGATATATTAACCTTGTATAAACTATTAAAGCTTATACCTCTTAACGCTCACATTTGTTTCATTGGTGACAAGTTTAAATTACCGCCTATAGGTCCGGGATCGTTTTTCAAACAGGCTGTTGAATTAAAAGGTGAAGCCCTAACAGAGTTAATTGAAGTGAACGTTGCCGAGTCCCAGTCTGATATCCAACGGCTGTATAGCTCTTTAATTGGTAGCGCTGCATCATCAGTATTTGATGCTATTCCTGCATTTGACGTGTCAGAAGAGCAAAGCCTAAGTATTTACCATACTGAAGATAAATCTCACGAGATGCTTAGTACCATTACGACCAATATTTGGTTCGAATTGGCTTCAATGTTAAGTGATGTACCTAAGATCATTTGTTCTAGTCCACAATTGTGCGATGACATAAATTCTCAGGTTCAGCGGATTCGTTTTGACCGGAAAAAAGTAGCAAAGCTAGAAAGTGGTGAATCTGTATTCTATACAAGTGAGCCTATTATTTTTGCTAAGCCTAATAAATTTGTCGATGTACCAGTTGGCACATTAGCAGACATTGTAGAAGTTTACGAAAAGCCTGTCGTTGCATATGGACGTGAGTGCTGGATGAAGATAAACATTGGCGGTGATTGTATCGATTTGTCTTTAGATGATATTGAAAGTATTGCGCTTTGTTATGCAATTACGGCGCACAAGGTTCAGGGGAGTCAATTTAGTCATTCCTTGGTCATTTTGGATAATTTCTATTTGATTGATAAATCATGGCTTTACACATGTATAAACGCATCTAAAGAGTCGATGTTATTTATCGGAAATAAGAGTCAATTAGTCAACACGGTTGATGCCACAGAGTTTAGCGCTAAAAGATATTGTGGTGTTCCGCTTGAACTGGAGGTTTCAGATGAGTAACGGTATTACTGAAACAAAGGTACGCTATGATCGTCGAGATCATTATGTTTACCAAGATATAAGCGGAGAGGTTCTTTGGGGACCGACAGATTTTATCATTGAACTAGATAGAGATCCCAAAACTATACGCACTTACCGAAAGGCTATCAGACGATTATTTAAATTCTTAAACTCCGGCAAACATAAACTAAGCTGGCTCGAAATGAATGACTCACGTATGAGGGAATTTAGAGCATTCTGTTTAAATGAAACAACAGCAGATTCACGCTACAGAGGTAATGAAAACGTTGCCAAGCAAACGGTCAACAGTGATTTTCTGATGCCAATCTATAACTTTTATCATTGGGTACAAAAGCAAGGTACATATCACCCAAATATTCTTGGTTTTGATCCGGCCAATAAGTTTTCATATCAGATAACCTCATCATTACTGTTGAAAGAAATCGCCGTATCTAGAAATGAAAAGCCAAACAATAATTCACTTTATCCAGAATTATTCAGAATTATTCAGAATTATTCAGAGATTGTGATACCAGAAGCCGAAACAGAAAAGACGCAAGTGAGTATGAATTAGAAGAGCTAAATAATTACATAGTTAATGAATATCAGGGCTATGAGCGAGCGTCATTATTGCTAATTGCGCAGATCATGAATGAAACGGGTAGCCGCCCGATTTCGGTTAGTAGCTATCGTAGGCTTCAATTTTCTAAAGAAATCATCGAAAGAGAGTTCTTCCTCAACAAGCAAGATAGTTTATCAATTGTTCCAAAGCTGGCTAAGCAAGGAAATACTATGCCAGTGAGCTTTAGATTCTCTACAGTGCTCGCTGTCAGGAATTTCATTGAGAATGATTTGGAAGAGTTTCTCACCAACATTGATACTGGTAACTACGATGGTCATTTGTTCTTAGACCCCAACAGCTTTCAACCATTAACCGCTGAGAATATCAGCAAGATCTTCAGTGAAATCACCACAGAACTTGGCTGGCCTAAAGGGAAATCGATTTATTCTTTACGTCATAAATTTGCTGGAGATAGCCTTGATAATCATCTGGACGCCGCAAAAGAGTTAGGGTTCAGCGTTAATGAAACGGCTACTGTACTTCAAATGGAAAGAGAAATGACCCACCGAAGCTCTGGCTCTCTAGATGACTATATTTCGAGCCGAAAAAGAACGATGCAAGAAACTGATTCATTTAAAAAGTCGTTAAAGATTAACGAACTAGAATCAGACAAAACTCGCCTTGAGCTAGAAAGGCAAAAAGCGATAGAAAGCGCAGAGCAAAAAGATGCAGAGAATCAGGCACTGTTATTAGAAATTGAAAAGTTAAAAACGAAGTTACAAACACAATGAAATTAATAGCATTTGTTAGACACATCCAGCACATTATTTAAGGGTTCTGTAAATGAAAACCATAGGTAAACTTGCTAAAGAACTTAACATTAGCGTTGAAACAATCCGTTTCTATGAGCGCCAAGGTCTGATAGAGCAGCCTTTAAAACCAGAATCTGGTTACCGAATGTATGGCGATGCTCTAGCCAATCAACTCAAATTTATTCTGAAAGCTAAAGCATTAGGGTTTACGCTGAAAGAAATTGAATCACTGATGTCACTAAGTAGCAGTTGCGCTGATATAGAATCGATGGGATTGCAAAAACTTAATCTCATCCGTAATAAAATTGCTGATTTACAGCGGTTAGAGAAAGTAATTCAAGATATGACAGATTCTTGCAAGGCCAATCAAGACCCTCAATCCTGCCCGGTAATAAATTCACTTAAATAGCTATTGACCCCGTACTTATGTACGGAGTTTATACTACCTTAAAAATTGAGGTAGATAGTTATGATCAATAAAATTCTAGATAAAGTAGGTTCTGGTGGCGTTTGGCTAGCCGCCCTTAGTTGCACAGCATGTTTTCCTGCGCTCGGCTCATTGGCATCTGCTCTTGGGTTAGGTTTTCTTTCACATTTTGAAGGGATAGCGGTGAACACCTTATTGCCATTATTTGCTTCACTAGCGTTGTTAGTTAATTTCTATAATTGGTATCAACATCGAGAGTCATTAAGAGGCATTTTAAGTGTCATTGGCCCAATTGCAGTATTGCTGACCCTTTATCCTTTATGGCAATACGACTGGAGCACTTACTTATTTTACTTTGGGACCATTTGGATGGTCGTAATGTCTATTTTAGATATTGTTAAGCCCATTAAGGAACCAGTATGCAAGGTATAGAATTAAAATCTAAGATAACTTGCCCTGAATGTGGATTTAGCAAAGTTGAAACCATGCCTACAAACGCTTGCCAATGGTATTACGAATGCGAAAGCTGTAAAGCACTACTTAAACCGTTCAAAGGTGATTGTTGCGTTTACTGCTCTTATGGAACAGTTAAGTGTCCTCCTATTCAAGAAGGCAATGCATGTTGCTCAGGTAAGTAGCCTAGTATTCGGTGGTTCTGTGCCAACCAAGTAATATCTTAAATGCGATTGCGATTAACACTAAACCACCAAATAGTTCAGCTTTAGACTCCAGCCATACGCCACTTCTTTCGCCGATATTCACACCAATCTAGCTAAAGGCAAACGTCGTGACGCCTATTATCAAGCAAGCTACGGCTATATCTACCTCAAGCAATGTGATTGCATAACCTGCCGCCATTGCATCAATACTGGCGGCAATAGCAAGAACAAATAGCACACGATGAGTAACATTAGCAATATCTTCTTCAATTCCTTCAGATTGGGACTCATAAATCATTTTTGCCACCGATAAATAATAGCAAAATAAAAGCTATCCAAGGTGCATAATCTTCAATCCAAGATGATCATCCTTTACCGCTGTAATAGCCTAAAAGAGGTATAAAGCCTTGGAAAAATCCAAAATAAGCAACGGCTTTAATAAAGAGTTTTTCAGCATTTGCTACTTTTTTAGAACCTAAGCCTATGGATACTGCAAACACGTCCATACTGAGTGCTATAGCTAATACAAATACTTCAAACAAATCGATTAAACCTGAATAAAATTGTTATAAGATTACGTGACGTATAATTAGTTACTTGACTGATGTTAAACACCTAAGGTTTGCTGACAGTTGCTCAATTATCGAAGCCTTATTTTTACACCAAATTTCAGCCAGATATTCAGTAACAGTGCCAACACTTGAAGGAAACAGAATATTCCCCGCCACTTTGGCGAAAGGGCCATCAGTTTCGAGTAAAATCCTATCTTGAGGTATCCACGATATTACTTTTTTAGCTCTGGCTGAAGTAAGCATGGCTGGCCCAATAGAAAAGAAACAGCCTAGCTCGACGGCTTCTAGAACTTGCTTCTTAGTACCTAAAAACCAATGAAGAATAGAAGTACCAGCATCGGGGTATAACTTAAGTTGTTCAAGTACTTCACCTGTCGCATTAAGACTATGGATAGTTAATATTTTGTTATCAAAGCCTTCACATTTTTTCAAAATATGCGTAAAAACCTCTAATTGATCATCAAAGTAATCAGCATAACCTTTTGAGCCATCCAGCCCAATTTCTCCAATATATCTAGTTCTATCAACTAGCTTATCGAATAGAGGTAGTTCATTTTTCCTTAAATGAGCAAGTTGAGGGTGCAGACCCAAAGCCGTTTTACAGTGTTTTATGTCACTTGTTAACTGGACAGTACCTTCAAAAGCTGACGGCACCGTAGTTACTGATAGCACGTAATAATTACTGCTTTTTATGTCGTTCAATACCTCTTGATAATCTGGATATAAATCAACATGGCAATGAAGATCCATCATGATGATTTATCCGCTTGGAGAAATAATTCAACCTCTGCCAATCCTCGCTTAATAGTTGATTCTAATTTTTCTCGTATATCTTTTTCTTGTGGTATTGGTCCTGACTTTCGAAGCCAAGAACGATAGTTATCTGATTGTTTCAATCTAATAATGGCAGTTTGAACCGCTTGGAGATCATCGCGAGTATCTTTTTCTTTAATAAGACCTCTCAACCGCTTTGTCTTGTATGGCGCATCTTGTGTAAAACCAGCATGAAAAACTGACGCTCTTCGAATAAGGCAAGGTACACAATGCCCACACTGTTTATGCTCTCTGTGCCAATGACTACAAGAAACACTCAGAGGAACTGCTTTTCTAATTGCGTCTTGATCAACACATTCCGCTAACATTTCACCTTTAGTTTTGAATTGATAGGGGTTTACAAATTTGACATGAAACCCAGTGTCTCTAAGCAAAGATTCAAGCCTGCTTAGAAAATTAGGATGAGTAGTTCTAGTACTATGGCTACCAATCCGTCTTCTGGTAAGCGGTGGATTTATAGAAATATAGCCATTCTCAGGGACGACAATAGTTTCAATACTGCTATCGCAATTAGCATTTCTTAAGGCTGATATACCAAGTACCGCCATAGCTAGGAAGTTGAAGCTTCTTCCCCTCATGCTAATGTCAGTTTTACCTTCTAATTGCTTGATAATATGAGGAGACATTGAATAGGACAATTCGCCGAATGGCGGGGACAATAAATGCTTAATATCTTCCTGTTTTGCGCCATCACCACGATAAGCGTGACTAACCAAAAGCGGTTTTAAGGCTGACTCTCCGTTTAAAATGTCAATTGCACCAACTGCGCTATCAAGACCTCCTGAAAAAAGGCAGACTGAGTTGAGTCCAATTAATGATTTTGCTTTTGCTTTCGCTTGCTCACTTGTTTTAGGAGTCGGCATCGGCATAGTTGTTTTTTCAAAAGTAAACTGCCATTGATCGCCCGTTAGAAAGTTGAGCAAAGAACTTAGTTCAGGCTCAACAGTATTCCACATATCCTCATCGGTAACAGGAACATGTAAATGCATTTTTCTAGCCCATGCATTTTCTGCATTATCCCTCAATTCAAATGTATCAGCGGCGGTAACAGCGGTTGCAATTGTTATCAGATCTATTGCATCAGCATCTACATTCAATCCCAAATCACGAACTGTTTGTAGTAGTTGTTTTGACACTAAGCTGTGCTTAGTGATGTCATTTTGATGCGTATGGAACATCTGGACAGGATGACAATCATTAGAAAAATCAGGCAAGTTAGCTGGGTCATGATTAAAATAAAAATTAGTCATCAAAGCTCTCCCACTCATCAACTGTCATGGCAATAGCATCGGCTTGAATTTTAGTAATATTTTCCTTACTGATAGTACTGGGGTTGCCATTAGTTACTTTGTCTAACTGTTCTTGTGTGATCACTTTTATTAATTCCCTTAATTCAACTTCCATTTGATGATGCTTGCTTGCTGGCTCTACATGAAACCAAGCTCTGCCCATGCCTTCAACCACATCCTGAAATATAAGATCTGTTAAATAACAACCTATGGCTTCTTGGATAACTTCGTCGGTAAAACTGTTAGGATCAAACTCTTCAGTATCGGGTAATGCTTCCTCTAGTGCGTAATCCAACGCAACTCTTACAGCATCCGAATCGGCATTATGAGGCGCTAAATGGCTAGCAATTTTGTCAATTGCTTGGTCAGTCGATAGCCCAGTTAGATCACCTAATGATAAGCTTTGATTATTAACCGTTACTGTGTCGCCACGCATGAAACCAAGCAATCCAGAACCAGCAGTTATGCCGCTTGCTAGTCTCCGGCTAGTACTCTTACCTCCACCAGAGCCTTTTCTAGAGTAACTTTTTAATGAACGCCTTAGATCCGAAGTTGATCCACCTGTTTGAGCGTACTTACCAAATGCTCTTCTTGCACTAGCAAACCTATTTGGAGGCGGTGTTGCTGTTGGTGAACCGCCGATTTCTTGTTGAACCTTGTCATTGTCAATATCGTTACTATTGTCATTCTGATCATCTGCTTGACCACTGTCAAAGCCTGTTTGATCATCCCCATCAGTACCTGATGCAGGTTCTATCGTGACGGGGTCTCCTTGCTCTGCCCACGATGGAATTAGCGGACTCTTGTTATTCGGTCCTGTTGACGATGCGGACGTACCCATATTACTTAGTTCCCTCTAGTTCTTTTAAAATTGGATTAAGCCACCTTTGTCGGGGCAAGCTTTTTAAGAATGTAAGAAGACTTAAACAACATTTATCATCCTGCTTGGCAAGTAGCACTGCTCCATAAATGCCTGTAGGTCTTTCAGTCCAATCACCAATCAACTTAAAGTTTTCAATCAAACCATCCATGACTGACATGTATTCTTCCTTAGGAGTTGTGGTAATCGCAGTAGAGTTAACGCCACTGACCCTTACCTTTTGCTTCATTAAGTCTTCTACAAGTTTTTGAGCGGCTCCTGACATTACCGCATTAACAGCGCCCATTGGAATGCTTTCTCGACTCAGATACGCCGCTGGAGTCAAATCCATCTCAGTAAACATTGGAGGTAATTTTGACCATTTATCAATAAAAGCTAGGTCTAGCTTCCACTCTTCAGGTAACTTAATTTCGTCAAATTCAACTTCTGAATTTTCGAGTTCCGCCAATACTTTTGGGAATCCCTTTTCCTTGTCAATTAATTCATAAAGCTTATTGGTAGCCTGAGTGCCTAAGCACCTCTCAAAAATTACCAGCTTAGTGATGGTTTTTTCATCAAGCTGCATACCTCGACGGTGAGCCGTTTTCTTTCTCATCTTCACTTGGTTCAGTAATCGCTTAACTATGCGAGGGTTGCCGTTAATGTTTGTAGATTCAGCTAATAGTGGAGCTAACTGCTCAGCAACTACAAATTTACTTCTGAGTTCTGAATGCTTTTCGATAGCGTGATCTTGAAGTAGCTCATCAATGGTTATTTGTGGTTGTTTCCACGACAGCCTTAATGATTCTTCAAGGGCACATCTTATCGTTTCTAATTGAGCATCGGTAACGCCGTGGTCTTGAGCAGTAAGCATCATTAAATATGCCCTTATCTCCAGAACGCCGGGTCTTGGTACATGCACAGGAATTTGAATAAGCTTGTCTAAATAATCAGTTTGATGTCGTTGAGATGCACCTTTGTGATATTCCGGCACAGCCAAGCGGATCATGTCTTCATCGGCGGCAATAACAAATGCGGTATTTGGTAGAAATAGAAATAATCTGATCGCCTCAAGTGTTGAAATGGCATTAAATGGAGAGCAGCGATCTAAATTATCGACATAGACAATAAGTGGTTTATCAAACTCCTTTAGCAGATCTGAATATGCTTTTCGGAATTCTTTAATTTCTTTAGGAGGTGAGAATGATTTCTTATCTTTGATCAAACCTTTGTTTTTCTTCGCGACATCCTTAGCGCCATCGACAGCACCTTTTACATCATCAACATCCAGTTCACCATCGTCACCACCACTGAATAGTCCCATGATCTTCTGTATACCACCCATAGTCGGTATACCAGCTAATGCTGCACCACCATCCATAAGTAGTCCCATCAGTCTGATCTTATCTATTCGTCCAGCAAACTCTTTTGCTTTTGCACTTAGGTTTTTATCGTCTGCTGCTTTTTTAACTAAAGTAGATGCGATTGTTTCTAATAGCGCAGCTTTAGCATCATCGTACCCTTGGAAAGTCCATGCATCAAAATGTACTTGGATATATTCTTGTTCATCAGTTTCCAAAGATGCTTTGGTAAGTTCAAGAATAGTAGATTTTCCTGCGCCCCAATCACCAAAGACACCGACGCTAATAGGCATTAATTCCTTTTCTGTTATAAGGTCTTTAATCGACTCAGCCGCTTCATTAAAATTTAAGAAATCAATTTTTGATTCTTTGTCAGACCACATAACATCTCCCTTTATTTATTATTTTGCTTTTCCATTCTTTTAATAGTTCTGTGAACCGTAGGGCGGCTAACAGAATATTTTTTTGCTAATGCAGAAATCGATTCACCATTTAATTTATCTTCATATAATTCCTTCGCTTGTTTATCAGACAAAGCAGGCATTCTCCCCATATGTTTGCCTTTAGCCTTAGCCTCTTCACGACCTTCTGCTGTTCTGGCTTTTATTAAATCCCGCTCAAGCTGAGCGAAGACTCCACATAGGTTGATCATCGCCGTCGAGAATGGATTATCATTACCAGTGTTAAGAGAGCCGTCGATGATATTTAAACACGCTCCTTTTTTATGGATACTTTCAATAGCTTCGAGAATAGTCTTTAATGATCGGCCAAGCCGATCAAGGCGAGTAACAATTACTTCATCGCCTTCTCGTATAAAATCTATGAGATCTTTTAACTTCTCATCATTTTTAATCGAAGCACCACTTTGCTTCCCTTGAAATACTTTCTCACAACCATAACGGTCCAACTTGGACAGTTGAACTTGTAAATCTTGTTCTTGAGTCGAAACTCGTGCAAAACCAACTTTCATATGTACGAAACCTATACCTTTCGTACACCATAACAATTACATGAACGAAAGTCCATTTGATAATTTCGTACATGAACGAAATAAAACGATGACTTTCTATCATAAATTCTAGTTGTTTACTCTAACATACTAAAAGTTTATAGAGCCATATTCATAATTTCTTTGTACCCTTCTATTGCTTTATTTCTAACTTGTATAGTGGCTTCAGTAGCAACTCCTGCTTTTGATCTTGCAATCATAACCTCTGCTAAACTAATGTCTGTTGTCCCTAACTCGAATTCTTTTGTCGCTTTACCTGCTTTTTGATGCAATTCATTTACATTGTCAATCGCCTTAATAAGTAGATTAGAGAACTCATTATTATTAGTTTTTTGTTCCTCTAAGCTTGATTTATAAACAGATGAGTTTTGGAGCTGGCTAATTAAAGTGTTTTCGATATGAAGCATAAACATACTCTTCGTCAATTAATTGTCTCTCACGAACATTGCAAATTGAGTGCCAAAGAAAATAGTTTTTTCCTTAAAACTCAACAGCTAAGGTGTGTTTAAGACACACCTTAGACTTCATATTTAAAACTGAAAAAAGTTTTTCATTCTTGCTTAGCGTCATTCAATTAATGATTGATTAAATGGATTCGCTGTTGTTAATTTAATTATTTCCACCAATCTAAATGTGACTACTATTTCGAATTCAGGTTATTGTAAATCTTTGCTACAATTCCCCCTGTTACACCTGCAAATAACACCCAAAAAAATCCACCAATAAATACTCCTATAAAGGACATCTGCCAGCCCAGAATTTTCCAGTCAGTATGCAACATGTTGCCCGTCATACTAGACATCATATCAGGCAGCATCATTACCACCATTGAACAAACCAACCAAACAATGCCAAAAGCGGCTGCACAAGCCAACGCAAAAGCTTTCTCATTAAGTTTCATCGTTATTCTCCAGTGGTGGCTTGCGCCACCACTTAATTACTATTCAAGCTCCACCATATCTTTCGCTGCAATATCACCTGATAGTAGTTTTACCGTAGCGAAGTGATCATTCACAATTTTAGTAATTTGAACAGTTCCCACTTTTTCTATGGTATACGGATCATCACCTTCACCCGGCGCTATTTCCTCATGGAATCTAATAACACTGTATTTTTGTCCAACCTCCGCGCCATGTTTGGCACCAATACAAATCAGAGTTC
Source organism: Pseudoalteromonas galatheae (assembly GCF_005886105.2). NCBI lineage: Bacteria > Pseudomonadati > Pseudomonadota > Gammaproteobacteria > Alteromonadales > Pseudoalteromonadaceae > Pseudoalteromonas > Pseudoalteromonas galatheae. The sequence goes on along the minus strand of NZ_PNCO02000001.1, from coordinate 606,595 downwards.
GATCAGTAGACTGCTCAACCACTTGACCCCTCATCATATTTTTGTGATAAAACGCAGTATTGGAACAACCCGCTAGAAAGATACCAAATACAAATAAAAGTAGAATCTTCATATTGGATGTTTTCATCATTTTCTCCTCATCTTACTTATTAACTGAGCAAGCTCTTCGTAAGCTTACTTATTTTTCCGGCTTGCACCCGGAGGAACTTTGTGACAACTCCACGGTTTATGAGCAGCGTTGTCTTTAACATTCTGATCAACAAATTTGTAGTAGCTTTCTTTAGTATGTGTCCACCAATCATCATGAACATCAGCACCATGTTTGCGAATTACTTCCTCAACCCCATCAAGGTTTATGTTCACCGCATCATATGCGAGATGTATTTCACCTTCTTTGATGTTGTAGCTAACTTCATCAATACCAAAAAGCTGATCAATTTCTTTTACTAGCTCGTCACAATTTTCTTCTGTAACATTACTTAGCCTCAAATTGCGAACAACTAAATTCTGCTCTCTAACGCCAACTCTATGCTCTAAATCGCTCATAATTTACCTCCTAATGAGAGTGCGAGTGGTTTTGTTTTTTGCCTTTCATTTCTGTCATCTTTTCTTTCATTTGAGGCATCATGTTTTCCATCATTTCCAGATGATGTTCAGCCATTGCAATTTGTTTATGTATAGGTTTGTCTTCCATACCTCGATGCATGATCTGCATAATTTTCATCATTGAACGTCTATGTTGATGCATCATTCGCTGTTGCTTATCAGGGTCTTGTTCAGATTTAATTGCTAAAACTTCTTTTTTCATTTCCATCATCTTTTTATGCATTTTTTCCATATTTTCGTGTGACATCTCCATGCCTTGATGCATATCATATTTGTTCACACTTTCATGCTTATGGTCATGATCTTGGGCAAATGAGCTTGTGGCTACCATCAGTGAGCCAGAAAATAGAATTGATTTACCTAATGTTTTCATAATTTTTACCTTCTACATTTTATTAAAATTTGGAATCCAACTTGGTGTCGATTCCATATACCTGCGGTACTCAGAGCCAAACTCTGCAATAGCTTGTGCTTCTTCGCGTTTGGCTAGCTTGACATAAACAACGACTAAGATTGGAAACATCGTAAGTGTCGGGATGGTCGGCCACTGCAATAAAAAGCCAAACATGATTAGAATGAAAGCTACGTACTGTGGGTGACGACACCTCGCATACCATCCTGTAGTAGCCAATTGATGGTGTTTTTGCGCGTGATGCAATACGTTCCATGCTGAAGACAACATAAAGAAACCTGCAACAATAAACACCATACTCGCTATATGAAATGGGTCCCAATGGGCATCACCTTCAAAACCAAAGAAAGTATGCAATAAGTGTCCATTTTCATGCGCAAAGAAGTTTACTTCTGGATAGGTCTCCGTCAGCCACCCCGATAGAAAATAGATAGTTAAAGGAAAGCCATACATTTCAGTAAATAGGGCGACAATAAAGGCGGAGAACGCTCCTAAACTTCGCCAATCAGTCGATGTTTTTGGTTTGACAAAACTAAAGGCAAAAAAGATAAAAATTGCAGAGTTCAGTATCACCATTGACCATAAGCCATAATCATATGTCTCATTCATCACTTTTCTCCTTTTTATGTGATTCCTTACGTCCTTCTTCTAAGCCTTGTATGTAGCCATCGCGATAGGCAGCATTTTTATCCGTTAGTTCTTGAAAGCTCTCTTCCTTTTTCTCATCAGGCGCATGTGAATGATCGTGGCCATGTTTGCCATGACTGCCATGCATAAATACGTGCATCAACGGGCATAGCAATAAAATCAAATAAGGAAGAAATTGCAGTACATGCTGTCCATGTTCAAAGATTAAAAAATAGGTGGCTGCGGCAATAAGCACCAATGCAGCCCAACCCGTAGGTGTTGACCAAAATTTAGGGTGCTCATTTTTCATATTGGCCTCCTATTGACCTTAAATCTTCCTTTGAAGCTTCAGACTTAGAATTTATCCAGTAGAGATTATCCACAGGAGAGATGCTAACTAATCCTTCGCCTTCAATGTTGGTATGCGCAGCATCGAGCAAAACTTCAGCAACATGTTCAGCATCATCAAAAGCAACATAAATGGTCATTACTATATGTGCTGATAAGTGATTTCTGTTGTAAGTATCAGCATATGCACCTCTGCCTGTTGCTTTATGAATGGTAAAGCCTTTATAGCCATGTGAAAGTAGTGCCTCTTCTACTCGTGTTAACACCATTTCATCAAAAATGGCTGTCACTTTTTTCATGTTCATAACCCCTCCTAAACAACCTTTAAAACACCGCGATACATTTGCATCTGACAATGAAACTCATGCTCTCCCGCTGATAAGTTCAATAAGGTAATTTGAGTAATTTCATTTAATTTAAGCTGCTCGCTTATCTCTAATGATGGAATAAGCATTGTTTCAGCACAGGGTGATTGATCTTTGCGCATGAACTTCAGGGTGACAGGTTGACTAGCAGACACTTGGATTGAGGATGGTGAATACACACCATCTTTCACTTCAATGAGTACTTCATTATCTTGAACAATTGTTTTATTGGGTTTGTATAGCCAAAACCACCAAACAATCAGTGCGATTAACACTAAGCCTAATAAGTTAATTATCATCATTGTGATTCTCCTAATGCTTACTTTCTATGAGTTTTGGGCTTTAAAAAAGCGAAGTCGATTTGCATTTGACACTACAGTCAATGACGAAAACGCCATTGCAGCACCTGCAATTACAGGGCTAAGCAGAATGCCAAAGAAGGGATATAGAATCCCCGCAGCAAAAGGAATCCCGGCTACGTTATAGACAAACGCGCCAAACAAGTTTTGTTTGATATTTCGTAAAGTGGCTTTGCTTACCGCTATGGCATCAGCAAGGCCATGAAGTGAGCCACGCATCAGGGTAATATCAGCACTTTCGATTGCTACATCAGTCCCTGTGCCTATGGCGAAACCAACATCGGCTAACGCTAGTGCAGGAGCATCGTTGATGCCATCTCCTGTCATACCAACAATTTCGCCACTGTCTTGTAATTCTTGAACCTTGTTGGCTTTATCTTCTGGCAGTACTTCAGCAAGAAACTCACTAATACCCGCTTTTTTGGCAACAGCGGCGGCGGTTTCCTTGTTATCGCCCGTTAGCATGATGACGCGAATCCCATTGGTTTGAAGCCGTTTAATCGCGGAAATTGAGTCTGACTTAATAGGATCTGCAACAGCAATAATTGCTGCCAGCTCGCCATTAACAGCAAAATACATTGGTGTTTTAGCTTCTTTTGCTAAAGATTGGGCTTTTCCAACGAAACCTGTAAGGTCAATGCCCTTAATTTTCATTAGTTTATCGTTTCCGAAAAGCAGGGCTTTATTGTTGCAGTTTGCTTCTACACCAAAACCCGTAATGGCGTTAAAGGCTTCAATTTTTAGTAACTCAATATCCTTATCTAATGCACTTTCAACAATCGCTTGCGCTAAAGGGTGCTCTGAGCCACTTTCTAAACTTGCTGCAAGCTGTAGTACGTCTTTTTCGTCAGTAGCTTTTGCTAAAACAATATCGGTTACCTTAGGTGTCCCTTCAGTAATAGTGCCCGTTTTATCTAAAATCATGGCAGTGATTTTAGAGGCGGTTTGCAGTGCTTCACCGTTTCGAATAAGCACTCCGGCTTCTGCTGCTTTTCCTACTCCGACCATGACAGACATGGGCGTTGCTAAGCCCAAAGCACATGGGCAGGCAATAATGAGTACGGTAGTTGCTGATACGATTGCAAAAGCAATTGCTGGCTCAGGTCCAAAGTTAAGCCATGCTAGCGCACTTAACACAGAGATGATCATGACAACAGGCACGAAAAAAGCTGAAATAACATCGGCCAAGCGGCCAATCGGCGGTTTTGAATTTTGTGCTCGTTTAACCATATTGATGATTTGTGCAAGCGCCGTGTCTTTACCAACGCGTGTGGCTCTAAATAAAATCATGCCTGATTTGTTCAAAGTACCAGCGACAACCTCATCTTCTTCGGCTTTTTCAACAGGCATAGGTTCGCCTGTCAGCATGGACTCATCAATAGAGGTGTGCCCTTCCAATACCACACCATCGACGGGAATTTTTTCACCCGGTTTTACCTTCACAATATCGTTAAGTAAAACCTGCTCAATACCAATCTGAACTTCTTTGTTGTCACGAACCACGGTTGCTGTTTTAGCCTGCAAGCCGATAAGACGTTTAATGGCCTCAGAGGTTTTGCCTCTGGCTTTTATTTCTAATGCTAGACCTAAATCAATTAAGCCAATAATCATGGCGGTAGCTTCAAAATAAACATGCCGTGCCATCAATGGAACGGCGTCAGGTGCAAACACCACCACCATCGAATACACCCAAGCAGTACCTGTTCCCAACGCTATTAGAGTGTCCATATTAGCGGAGTGGTTTTTAAAGCTTTTCCATGCGCCAACATAAAAATGCTTACCTGAAAAATACATAACACCAAAAGTTAAAATGCCTACAATCAACCAAGACATGCGTTCAAGGTTTGTTTCAACCGTCATTTCTCCAACCACAATGCTGTAGATCATCAAAGGAACACCGAGTGAAAGGGCAATAAACGTATCGCGCATTAGCTTTTTGTAATATGCCCAATCAGCCGCTTCTTTCTCGTCAAGCGCATCTGCTGCCGAGCTATCATCAATTGGCTTCGCGTTATACCCCACAGACTCAACAGCTTTGACCAATTCTTCTGTCTTGGCTGTCCCAGAAACTGTTACAGTCCTATCAGCAAAATTCATTTCCGCACTGACGACACCAAGAGTTGCCTTTAACGCTCCTTCAATTTTGCCTACACAGCTAGCACACCCAGCTCCTTCAATGATGAGCTGTTGGTTATGTGATACTTTCTCCAACGTACTCTTCTTATTTTTACACGAAGAGGATTGAGCTTTTTCCTGACAGCAACAGCCTGATTCGGTTTCTATATTTGTATTAGTAGTCACCATTTTTCCTCCTATGCCTTTTTAATTTGTTCAAAGTTTTCGATGAGATGACAAACCATGTTTGCAGTGGGTGCTTTGTCTTCCATTTCTTCCCATTGAGAAAGAGCTGAAGACATTTTTCCTCGAAGTGCCAACATTGCTTGAAACTGTTTTTCTGTTTCTTCAAGCCGCTCTTTGATCAGACTTCTGACTAATGGGCACGCACTTTTACCATCTTCAGATTCATTAAGGATTTGCTTGATATCAGCAACAGAAAAACCAAGGTTTCTGGCACTTAAAATGAATTTAAGTCTCGATACCTCTTTATTCGAGTATGACTTGTAGCCGTTCACTGACTTAGCAGGTTTTAACAGTCCCAATCGCGTGTAATAGCGCACCGTATCAGCAGTCGTTCCAAGGCTTTTTGCCAGCTCTGTTACTTTCATATTTACTCCTTAGTTTTTCACCTAAGTTTGTACTCTCACCTACAGCCTAGACCTGTGTCTAAGACACAGGTCAAGCACATCCTTATGATTTAATGTACTCAGCTATCGCTTTTATCTGTTGCTCGTTTAGCGGCATTTTAGGCATAGGAGAAGATGAGTTATTAAACTGAGGGTTTTGGAGCTTCTTAATAAAGAAGCCGATCCCTTTGTTTTTAATCGTTTCATCTAACGCTGGCCCAACAGTGCCACCATCACCTTTCAATGAATGGCAGCCTTGGCAACCAAATTGAGTAAACAATTGCTTTCCATCAGGCGCTATCATCTTTTCTGGCGCTACTTTTTTTGCCAAAGGTACGCTTTGGCTAGTGAGTTCCAAAAATTCAAGAACAGCTTGCGTTTCTTTACCTGTTAAATGCGCCTTTTCTCGCATATGCGGCATAATGACTTTCCATTCGGGAATAGAAAATTCATGAACAGCGCGAGCGTTATGGCATCTTGCACAATTGTTATTGATCACTTCCGCACCGGAAATTTTCTCTTCTGCATGAGAGCTAAAAGCAGACAAAAGAGATAAGCTGACAACCAGTAATATTTGAATAGTTGATTTCATCTAAGTATCTCCCCTTAAAAGCCATAGCTGTATTGGATAGCGAAGCGCTTGTCATCTTCACCATCGTGAACGGTTGTATCTTCGTATGTCGCCTTAATGACTGCTCGGCTGTCTAACCAGTAATTAATGCCATAAGCCCAACGCTCCGCTTCGTTAATTTTATTGGTTTCGGCATATTCAACGACGAAATCTGTCCCCTGTAATACATTGAACATTTTTCCAGCCATAAAGGTTGCTTGGAGATACCAACCATTGCGATCAAATGTGATCACTTTGTTTTCTTCATGTTCATCTTCTTCGAAGGCATCGGTTTCTGTTTTGATGTATTCCCCTCTGACGATGTAATGGTTACCAATCCAGTTGATATCAAAGCCAGTTGCTGTAAATCCTAGCTTTTCATCGTCATCGTATTTTGCAGTGTAATAGGAAGCGCCAACCTCAATACCGGGAAGAAAAGCATAAGCAATACGACCGCCAAACGCCTTATCAGAGTTGTTATCCGCACTCGTTGCTTCAAACGCTAGTTCAGGAAGTTCCAAAGC